>JAGXLF010000005.1:28082-60393 GCA_018334835.1 Thermoplasmatota archaeon
AGCTCCTCCATATCGTTATCAATATCTGAGACATATGGCGACATATCTAGCACGTAGTCTTCTCCTTCGTTGCATTCGATGTCGGGCACTCCCGATAGAACTGGCGGGTCATTGACCGGTTCCACGGTGACTTCTACTATAGTGTAATCACTCAAACCATCCGGGTCCTGGACAGATATTTCTACTACCTCGCTGAGAACACCGTTGGGGTAGTTGAACGTGATGTTGTAACCATCTACCGTCGCATAACTCGAATTCGTAGAAAATGTAAGTTCACCTATAGTGTTGTCTATATCGGAGGTGTACGGTTCCATATCCAGCACGTAGTCCACATCTTCTACGCAATCCAAAGTGGTCGGTCCGGAAAGCTCTGGTGGATCGTTCACCGCTGTGATCGTAACGCCGACTGTTTGTTGGTCAGTCAAATAGCCATTGCAGTTCATCATTCTGAGGTCTATGGTACCACTACCGTGTTGATCAGGCTGAGGAGTGATATCTAGATTCGGGCCCATAGATACGCCAGTAGTAAACAGGGATGGGTCAGAACTCGTAGCCTCCCAATGGGGGTTATCTAAGAAAATCGTCTGTATATTATGCCTCCATGGAAGTGCTGTTCCAGTATCTGCATCGTAGCCTCCGTAAAGAGTTTGATCATTGTTGCTCGATGCATTGACATAAAGGTCTAGACCCCAATCGGAAGCGTAGCCTCCCTTCCAACGAATATCTATCACCATGTTATGACTGCCGTCGTAATAGAATGGATCATCGAGTTCTATCTCTATCCATTCTAAAGCCCCTTCCGATGAAAGGTTGTAACTCGATCGATTTAAGACCTCTACCCATGATCCGATATAGTTGGCTTCAAAATTATTTCCTAAAGACACATTAGTTGAGTGTGCCATCCTTATCGAAAGGTTCTCCACGACTGCCCAATCTAATCCATTCTGATAAGATTGTAGACGTATTTTATCAACTGCACCCGTAGCGTTTAATGATGAGGAATTTTGAAGTATTTGGTACCGTTGGTCTGGGAACGCACCAGATCCGAAAGGACGCGTTGCAAACCACCCCGTCCAACTTAAATCTGTACCACTATCAACAACGCTGACATCGGTCATATCAACCTCGAACCTCATGACTAGCAGTTTGTTGTCAGTGCCACCAGTAGATGCGCTCAGATCGTTGGCCCAAAGTCTTCTGTTTCCAGGCATGTTGAGTGAATGATTTATTGGGACGGAATCAATTCCGCTGCCGTTCCAGTTGAATTCGACTAACAGATTTTCATCCATATCGTAGGTGAAATTACCGTTAAGATCGAAGGTTAACCACGGGTCGTTATTCGATGAATTAGCTTCGTAATTATCTGATGAATACACCTCTACAAGGTTTCCATCATAGTTATATGCGTGATTGGCGACTAAGCTATTATTTGATGTGTGCGCCATATATATCTTGAAATCGCTAAAGTTCCCTACATCCATAGAGGATGCTCTTTTAAGAGAGATACTCTTCATCTCTCCTTCGGCCATTATCTGGCTAGGTGTATAAAGAGCCTGATAACGGCACTCTGGGTAGCCAGATGTGAAAGGAAGCTGAATATCTGTATCCATCGAGCCTGAAATACTCTCTTTGACACCATAATTTGGATTCAAGGGAACGTATTGAGTCGGATCATCTTCCTGCATTGTCTGGTCTGGAATCTCCTCGGGTCCGAAAGTAACTGATATCTTAGGCCAGTATTCCTCTGAAGAATAATCAGTGGTACGGAACCCAACGTAGTTATAGTCCGATGGTCCACGATAATCTCCAGTGATCATCAAGCCGTTGTTATCTATATCGCCGTCGTACCAAGCTCTCACGATCTCAGTGATATCCCAATCATACCAAATTCCATTTTGAGATATATTTCTGTAAGATTTATAAGAAGTATCAAAATCTCCACCGGGTGTATCCCATGGAGTTCCCGTGGTCCTGTTTTCCCAGTTGGCAGCTCCTTCTTCATAAGCTAGATCGTTCTCAAGCCATTGATTTGTAATTGGAGATAGCGATACATTTACACCCTCGCCAACGTGTTTTATATAACTACAGTATAAAGATACAGACGCTCTTTTTAATACACCTTCATCCTGGGGTAGATTGAACTCTAGTAAACCTCTTAGTTCTGTGTCGCTCGTGTAACCGCCTAAGTACATAGTCGACTCCGCACCAAAATTGTTATAATAGTTTGGTGGATCATTTGTGATGAAAGTGTCCTTCATCCCAATATTGACCGTGATCTCCCTGGTCAATGGTCCAGGATATCCGTTACGCATGGTCAATGCCAATGTACCGATACCTCTAGCATTGAGTTGTGGTGTGACAATAAGTTCCTGATCCTCAACACGGGCTTCAAACAGATCTGGATCCATACTTTGTGCTTCCCATTCGCTCTGGAATATCGTCCTTATGTTATACCTTGTAGCACTGGTATCACCGGTTTCACTACCCTCGACATCGCTGTAAAGCCTCCGTTCCCCCAGGGACCCATCACTAATTGTTCCGAGATATATGTTATCTCCATCTGCGTCCCCATTCCATTCTATCTCTAAGAGTAAGTTATCCTGTCCATTATAGTTGAAAGTATTATCGATATCGATATCGACCCATCCGTAACCACTTTCAAAAGTAAAACTCGGTACATTGAGTACCTCGGTTAAATCCCCATAATAATTATCTTCATAAGTATCTGTTAAACTTTCAAGCGTTGTATGTGCTAAATTGAATGTAAGGTCAGGAAAAGTCGCTTCCCCTGTTGTCGTAGTAGTTCTATAAAATGAAAGTATATCTATGATACCTTGTCTATTACTCAATTCCGAGCTATTGAACAACATCTGTGCTTTGTAATAATCTCTTGTGGGCCAGAATGGGATAGTGTTGACCTGAGTACCTGCGTCGATCACCGAATCGTGTAATACCTCGGTAGTGAATCTATAAACGGTTTTCCTGTGATCTCCACTAGGAGAGCCTCCGTCAATAGACCAAACTCTTTTGGTGCCTGTCTCTTGGGTCACAGATGTAAATACACTAGTATCACCATCTCCGTTCCAGGTGATATCAACCACTAGATTATAGGATGTATCGTAGATGAAATCGTCATTAAGGTCAAAATCTACCCAAGGGTCATTATCAGATGAATTTAGCTCCATATTATCCGCTGAGAACACCTCTATCAACTCTCCATGGTAATTGTTCGAGAATGTAGTAGTTAAATTGTCAAGTGTCGTGTGTGCTAGAGATATTTCTAAATTCGAAAAATTTCCGACATCCATATCTGTCCGTCTTACAGACAATCTTGTTATCCTGCCAGAAGATCCAACTTGGTTTGGTGTGTACAACGTTTGGTAATGAAAACTATCTGCTATGGTGCCAGTAAAAGGATGAGAGTTAGACCCATCAAACGTACCTGATATATGCTCGACAGGACCATAATCTTTCTCATCTAAATTGGTTACCTGTGGAGGATCGTTCATCTCCATATTCATATCCGGGAAAGGTGCATAGGAAAGCACTAGTTTCGGATATAGTGAAGGGTCTGTAGAATTACTTGAATAAAATTGTGCCCAGTAACTACCACTTACATACTCGCTAGGCTTCAGGATAAAACCATGGTTATCTTTCGTTCCAGATACCCAGTATTCTACTATCTCTGTAACATCCCATGAATACCATAAGTTTTCCATATCAACTCTACGATAAGAATGAGGATTTCCCCAATAATCGCCTCCTAGGTTTCCCCACATATCGTTATCAGTTCTATGAGTCCAATTAACTGCCATATTAGGTGTGTAATCACCGGTGCCTTCATCCCACGATTTGCTTAACCCGTGAATACTTATGTTCGCATGTTGATAATGATCAGATGCGTACAACTGTAAACTTGCATATTGTAGCTCACCTATATCCTTAGGAAGATCGTACTTTATCAAACTGCGATATTCATTTCCTGCAGCATTTCCAACAGTTAACTCATTATCTTCCCCATTGTTAATATGTTCATTTGTTCCGTTTCTAATCCAAGTATCCTTACTCGGTGTCTCGCCGGGCTGTATCGTCACGCTGTGCAGTTCGCCTCCGCCACCACTATCGATATTTGCCTCGATACTTTCCTTACCGATCTCTTCTTCTGTCTTTTCATCAACCGTATCCTCACTACCAATGACAAAACCGGTCATCATCGAGAAGATCAGAATAGCCAATACGGCTATGGAAACAACTTTCGAAACACTTAGCCCAGAACTTTGATTATACTCCGCTGTAGTTTTTTTTATCATATCACCCTAAATATATACATAACGATAAACCTATATATAATATTTTCTATTTTATAGAAGTCAATTACCATATTAATGTGTTTTAAATAAGTAAAAATTAAGAACTCGACAGATTTAAGTATAATAATAGTTTCATTATTGATGTGGTGAAAAGATGGTTAGAAAACCTGCGGTCGCAGGACAGTTCTATCCCGGGACCGAAAGTTCTCTTAAAGATAAAATCGAGGAATGTTTCACGCACGAATTAGGACCTGGGTCGATCCCTTCGGATGAGGGAGAAAGCAGAGAATTGGAAGGACTGGTCTGTCCCCACGCTGGTTACGCCTACTCGGGGCCTGTCGCAGCCCATTCATACAAAGCTTTGGTAGAGGATGGTATCCCTGAAACGATCATATTCCTCGGCCCGAGCCATCAGGGAATAGGTACAGGAATCGCGGTGGCCGAAGAAGACTATGAGACTCCACTGGGTCTTGTCGAGATCGATCAGGAACTTGTCAACGACCTGACCGATGAAATCATTCAAGTTGATGACGTCGCTCACTCAAGAGAACATTCCATCGAAGTCCAGATGCCTTTTCTGCAGTATTTCTCGGATTCTTTCAAAGCCGTCCCTATTTGCTTCAACAAGCAGGATTTCAAGACGGCAAAAAAGGTGGGAGAAAGGTTGAAAGAAGTAACAGAAGATAGAGACGTGGTGATCATCGCCTCAACCGACTTCTCCCACTACGTTTTGAAGGAGAATGCGAAAAAGAAAGACAAGATGGCGATAGAGAAGATTTTGGACAACGATCCGAAAGGTCTATTCGATACCGTCCAGAAGGAGCACATCTCGATGTGCGGCTACGGTCCTGTAGTTTCGATGATGATAGGTTCCGGCGGAACTGAGGGAGAACTTTTGAAGTACGCTACAAGCGGGGACGTGACGCCGGCAAAAGAAGTCGTGGGTTACGGAGCAATAGCTTTCAGATGACTCAACATCTTCTTTCAGCTTGATAATTCTTGACCTCACAGGAATGAACCCTCGCGCAGGAACTGCACTTTCTAGATCGCGTGATGCAGCCGTTTTTTTCCGCAATATCTTCCGCCATCTCCGCACCTGATCTATCAGTTTTCAGTAAGTCTTTTTTCCCTGCAAGACCAGTCTTTCCACTCCAACTCACATTGCACAATCCGACCTTTTTAGCCTTCTCGACCGCTTTCTCCATCTCTTCCGACCTAGCTCCTCGATAGTCCTCCATCACAAAATTAGGTCTAAAAGCCAGAAAATTGAGCGGTAAATCTTCGTCTAAATCACAAAGAAATTTAGCCAACTCCTCCACATCTCCTTCGTTTATCCCAGGAACAAGAAGATATCTGAACTCCCACAGTTTCTCTTCTGCTTCCTCCGCAAGTTTCTCGGCATTCCTCAAGACCGGTTCCAAGGGCGCGCCCGTCAATCCTTTATGTACTTCATCATCGAAAGCCTTTATATCGAAGGTGATCGAATCCGCAAGATCTATCACCCGTTCCAACGATCTAGGAGTCATGAAGCCGTTGGTATCATAATTGATTTTGATATCTTGATCTAACTTTTTTGCCCCTTCGACGATTTTTTCTATATAAGGTAAGCTCGGCGTAGGAGAGCCACCGCTGAAAAATATCCTATCCGCTCCCATCATCTTCCCCCTTTTGGATCTGACCTTCGAGACAGCTTCCTTAGCCAATTTCTTCGGTTTTAGTTCACCTCTAACAGGCGTCTCCTGCTCTGGAAAATGCGCTATTCTCCAATTCTGACAGTTCAAACATCTGAAGTTGCATCCCGCCATGAACACGGTATAGCTCTCTGGTGGAGCGGGATGAAGAGATGTTGAAGCTACCTGCGGTCTTTCCAGCATGCATACCCCTACTTCGTCTTCAAGCCTGTTGACTCCGCACCTCCACTCGCAGAGGTTGCAGTTCTCCAACTCCTTCAAATATCCTTCAACCATACAAAAAAGATAAACGAACTGAAGGATAATAATCTTACTACATAGATCAGTAGGTCCCCATACCAGTTTTCACTTGACCATCAGCAGTGTATTCTCCTTCACCATCACCTTCTATATCAACAGATAACCTGTCAAAGTACTGGTTTTCTATATCCTCTATCAGCCACCATCTATTCATACCTGACAGTTCGACGGATATAGCGACCTCGGTACCACTTTCGGCATCATAGGTCGCATTTACCGTTCCTGTATAGTTATAACATTCAAGCCTTTCAGAATCATCCGAAGAGTTACATTCTACCTTAGTAAATTCGGACCCCGGCTCCAGCATCGGTTCATTGTCCCAAGGGTCCAGTGTATCTATCTCATCCTCTGTGTCGATGGACAGGGATAACTTCCTATATCTATCGCCGAAAATATTCTCAATCTTCTCAGCCTCGATCCTCAACATGTTTTCGTCTTCGTCTATCGTATGATTCCACTGTGGCGGAGCAGAGATGTCTCCTTCCGACAGATCTGAGGGGAAAGGAACTTCAAGAGTGAAGTTGTATATATCTTCGTCTGGATTTATGACCACTTCGTATTCATATTCGCTCGTTAGAGTCCTCCCTTTCACATAATTACCGAGGCCATATACAGATCCCAAAATGAGCAAGGCCGGCAATATAATAGTCAACAGAAGTTTGATTCCCGAGTCCATCTCTTTTGACCTCTGCGCCTCTATCCTTAGGCTATTTAATAAATATTTTCGAAGCCCAAGAGTGACAAAGCGAGTTGGTCTTTTTCAAATCGAACCAGCTCTGTTCCGATAGCTTTCAGTAGTTCAGGTACACCGTTTTACTTATGGTATAGAAATCCAAAGCAGCATCCCCCTGCTCTCTCCATGTTTCACTCGACGATGCTTTCAATCCACCGAAGGGGACGTGAAGTTCAAGCCCCGTGGTCTTCTCATTGACTTTCACGACCCCTGAATCGATATCTTCGACAAAATTGTGGGCTTGAGAAAGATCTTTCGTGACTATACTCGCCGATAGTCCGTAATCCACGTCGTTGGCTATGCTAACCGCTTCTCCGTATCCTTCAGCTTCGATGACCGCCACGACGGGACCGAATATCTCCTCCCGGGCGATCTTCATATCAGGTTTTACCTCACTGAAGACAGTGGGTTCTACAAAAAATCCTCTAGAATACTCATCTCTTTCTAGAACATCTCCTCCACAGACGAGCTCTGCCCCCTCTTCCTTACCAGCTTCGATGTAGTCCATAGTAACCTTCAGTTCCTCCTCACTGATCTGCGGTCCCATGTCAGGATCTTTCAGACCAGGTCCGACCTCGATCGAAGAAGCTTGTTTTTCCAATTCCTCTACGAACTCGTCGTAGATATCTTCGTGTACTATCGCTCTCGAAGTAGCGGTACAAGCTTGTCCAGTAACTCCAAAGGCTCCGTCCTTGACCATCTTTACCGCCCTTCCGATATCGGCATCCTCCATGATCAATATCGGATTCTTCCCGCCCATCTCAGTCTGAACTCTCATCCCGCTTTCAGACGCTTTTCTATAGACCGATTCCCCAACCTTGCGACTTCCAGTGAAAGATATCGCATCTATTTCCTCGTGGTTGATCATCGTATTACCAACAACAGATCCGGAACCAGTCACCATATTTACCACGCCGTCAGGCATGCCCGCCTCATCCAGGAACTTTACCAATTTTCTGCAAACGTTCGGCGCCAGAGAGGCGGGTTTGACCACCACTGTGTTTCCCACTGCGAGGGCTGGGGCCATCTTCCAAGCTGGGATGGCTATCGGATAATTCCAAGGAGTTATCACCCCAACAACTCCAAGAGGCTCTTTGATCGTATAAAGACCCCGATCTTTTTTGGTAGAGGATCTTATCTCGCCTCCTAGATCTCTGGCTTTTTCCGCATAATAATAGAATATATCTATAGCTCTCTGTACTTCTCCTGCAGCTTCAGAGATGGTTTTTCCCTCTTCTCTGGTGAGTGTTTCTGTCAATTCGTCCTTACGCCCTTCCATGATAGAAGCGGTTTTCCTAAGCACTTTACCTCGTTCTGGTCCAGAAAGATTATCCCACTGCTTTTGGGATGTAAGAGCTGCTTTCACCGCGTTGTCAACATCTCTCTCAGTAGAACTTTGAAAGCGGCCTATCAATTCGTCGAGATCGGCTGGATTCCTAACTTTGAAAGTTTCTCCTTCCTTTGATTCTACCCAAGCTCCATCTATAAAGTTAAGATAAACATTTGAGTTTTTAGACATGGTTATCTTTCTCCTGATAGAAAAAGAGAAGAGGAGATAATTGAGATTTTTCCTTCAACCATCATATATGGTGAAAATCTTTAAATGGAGGTCTTCATCGTGACTTTAAACCGATGTATCCTGGCGCCAATATTGGTAAAAAAGTTAAAAAGAGATACCAGAAAGACTGGGAAAGCATCTTTGATTTTGCTGTTTACCTCTCTAACGCCATAGGAAAGCGTATCGAAAAACCTGACATACTATCTAACTTCATCAGCTCGTCATCAAGTGAAGCATGGATCGATCTAGAGGAGATGCTTGAGGAAAGAACAGAGATAGAAGAGCATCTCGAAGAGAAAAAAGAGGGATTCACGGCTGAACGAGAAAAACTGCGGAACGCTTTAGACCATGACACCAGAAATTTCGATCCGAGATCTAAAGCCATGGAGGCACTGATATCTATATGGAAGAAGACGGTCGATGGATCAAAAACGCTAAAATCGATCAAAAGCTTTGGAAGAAAATTCTACAAAAAAGTGATCCACCTTGTACTTCCATTCGATTTTGATAACGATGAAGCTTTTCAAATCGATATGATAGAGAGAGGGACCGACCTACTAGATCAAAAATTAAGAGAAAGTATGAGAGACAGGATCCAGTCAAAAATATAAGATAAAGGGTTTTAACCACTCTTATTTTTAACTTCTAGCTCGAAGATCAGGGTTTTTCCCGCCAAAGGATGATCTCCTTCTTCACCATAAGCTCTCTCAGGAGGTATCTCTATCTCTTTCTTCTCCCCGACTTCCATGCCTTTTACGCCCTCCTCAAAACCCGGTATGACTTCTCCCTCGCCCACAGTGAAGCTGAAGGGTTCGTAATCTCTACTTTCATCATAAAACTCGGATTCCTTCGCTTTTTCTTCTATTGAGGAGTCGAATATCGTACCATCTTTCAATTTTCCCGTATAATCCACTTCTACAACATCTCCTTCTTCTACTGCCATTTTCATTCCTCTAGAACGGAACATACGGACCTGAGTTAAAGTTCTTTGCACGTTTTTGTCTGAGAAAGTCTCGCGTGAGAAAGGTTTAAAATAACTAGCGACCTATTATTGGATAGATCGATATGAGCACTATCAAACTGAAAGTCGACGGCTGGGAAAAATCCATCACATTTTCAGCATCTCATATACTGCCCGGGCACGAGAAGTGCGGTAGAATACACGGTCACAACTACGCCATACACGTTAGAATCTCGGGTGAACCGAGCGAGAGCGGAGTGGTTTTTGATTTCTTACCGATCAAAGAAAAATTGAGGGAGATAGCTGATCGACTGGACCACAGGGTCCTGATCGCCTCGGGCATGGAAGGACTCAAAAAAGAAGAAAACGAAATCATGATCCAGATCGAAAACAAGAGATACGTCTTTCCTGAAGAAGACGCTCTTATCTTAGATATAGATCAGGTAACCGCCGAGCAGCTCGCCATGTACCTCCTCGAAGAAGTCGTCGAAGAGGTCGACTTTCCCGAAAAGGTGAATTCTGTGGAAATCGGCGTGGACGAGTCTAGAGGTCAGGGCGCCTGGGCTAGGAAGGAGATATGATGAGTAAAGCCGTGGTTCTTCTTTCAGGCGGGCTCGATTCTTCGACGACGCTTGGGATAGCCAATGAAGAACACGAGGAACTGCACGCGCTTACTTTCCTTTACGGACAAAAGCATGAGAAAGAGATAAAGAGCGCAAAGAAATTAGCGGAGCACTACTCAGTAAAAGAACACAAGTTCTTGGACATCCCGCTTTCAGAGATAGGAAAGTCATCACTGCTTGAAGGTGGAGAAGAGATTCCAGAACAGGAACGTGGAGAAATAGGAGAAGAGATCCCCTCCACCTATGTACCCGCTCGAAACATAATATTTCTTTCCTACGCTCTCTCTTACGCGGAAAGTGTTGAAGCAGATGCGATCTATATCGGTGCTACAGCAAGAGACTACAGCGGGTATCCAGACTGCAGACCTGAATTTTTTGAAACATTCGAAAAGATGGCCGAGAAAGGTACCAAGAGAGGAATTGAAGGTGATCCAGTCCAAATAAGGTATCCTCTCATCGACAAGACCAAAGGGGATATAGTCTTGAAGGCTGATGAACTAGGGGTCCCTCTTCACCTTACTTGGAGCTGCTATAGAGGGGGCGAAAATGCTTGTGGTAAATGCGATTCCTGCAAGTTGAGATTGAAGGGTTTTGAGGAAGCAGGACTCGAAGATCCCATAGAATATGAGGATTGACTATTAAATAAGGCTCTTTTTGAGACAAAGGAGATCGGGATTTAAAACGATCATCTATTCTTCAGCTTCAATCTTTTCCACATTTAGAGTAGAGATATCTGAAATCCGTCGGAAATGATCGAGATTTCGTGTCAATATCTTTTCGTTTTCTCTGATAGCGATACCTGAGATCATAGAATCCTGTGGCTCCACCATTTTTCCTTCATTGCACAGCATACCATCTATCCTTCCCGCGATCTCACCCGCGATACGATCGAACTCATAGACTGCCCGAGATCTTAGAACTTCTTGGATCTTTTCCTTTTCTTTCTCTGTTTTTTCTACCTGTCCTATGCCAGAGTACAGCTCAAAAAGAGAGATAGAAGTGATATTCAGAGGTTTGTCATCTTTCTCCAATTCATCCACTTTTCTGACTGCGTTCTCTTCACCTCTCATGACATCGATGATGAAACTGGTATCAGCTAACATATTCCATCTCCTTTTTGATCCTGTCAATTTTATCTTTAGTTTTCTCCCTTCCTTCCTCTATTTTTTCTTTCAGTCTATCAGCTTCATCGTCTGATAGGATGCCGGCTATTTCATTAAGTGATCTCTCCCTTGTAAGCTTATTTATGACATCTGTGAAACTTTCTTTTTCTTCCTTTCTAGACTTCAAACGCTCGTAAGCTTCCTCAGAGATGGTTATCGTTTTTGACGCCATGATAATACATGCACGTATGTGTATTTAAAATTTAGGTCAATAAAGATGAGGAAGGAAAATATCGATACGTTAATACTTGAAATGTCATCTTTCACTCTACCTCTCTCAGCTTCCTACTGACCTCTTTCCATCTCCCGGACTTAAATCGTATCAAGTTCACGAGACCCGGAATAAAGAAACTGCCCAACACAGCTATGAATATAGCGATCAGACCGAAGTCCAACACGATTCCAAAGATGTAAGAGACTGGAAGCAACCATCCATAGATTCCTAACAGGTTCCCGTAAAACGGCCATCTTGTGTCTCCAGCGCCTCTTAACGCTCCTCGCATTATCCTGTTTACCGCGTATCCTAAAACTCCAATAGCGTTGATGTATATGAATCGGGTACTCAAGAAGATAACGTCCGTCTCATCACTGAATAAACCAGATATAGGTCCTGCAAATAGAGCCAACAGGAAACCGATAGGTAACATCACCGCTATAGATATCTTCAAAGTGTCCCAACCGTAGAGTTCTGCCTCATCTTCCTTTTCAGCACCTAAAGATTGACCAACTAGCGTGCTCGATGCGGTGCCGAAACCCCATGCAGGCTCCATCGCGAACAATTCCACTCTTCTTCCGACCTGGTAGGCCGCAACGACACCGGTCCCAAAACTGTCCAACATCCATAAAAACGGGAACTGCCCTAGAGTTCTAGCCATCCTCATCCCGAGAAGAGGGAGGGAAACTGAAAATAGCTTTTTCACCACTGAAGTATCCCACTGTTTCCCTCTCAATTTGAAACTTACATTATAATTGTTGGAAAAGAGGAGCGCGAAGAAGATAACAGCCATAGATATGTTAGTTATCAACGTACCTAAAGCCGCTCCAACGATGCCCAATTCCGGAAAAACACCTATGCCGAAAATCAACAGCCAGTTCAGAACGACATTGGACGGGACCCCAAGAGCGCTGACGTACATCGGCGTTACCGTGTTGCCGGAACCCGCGAAAGCTCTCGCCGCCACCATAGAAAAAAAGCGGAATAACAGACCTATCATCAAGACCCGCAGATAAGCTCCGCCTAGATCGATGACTTCGGGATCACTGCTGAGGAGGCCTATCATTCCCTCAGCATGAAACCAAGTGACGAGCATCAGCGGCAGAGAGATCAATACAGCGAGCCATACAGATTGCTTGATAACGAAATCTGCCTTTTCGTACTCTCCAGCACCGTGATGTTGAGACACCAGGCTTATGGTACCGCTGGATACAGCCAAAGAAAGAGCAAAGCCGATGAAGAAAAACTGGAAGCCGAAGCCTAAAGCCGCTACACCAGCAGCGCCGATCGCGAAACCGACCATGAGAAAATCCGTTAGACGTAGACCTACTCTAAGACCCCCAGTCAATATCACCGGCCAGGCTAGACTGAACGCTTCCGTTCCTCTTTTCTCATCTAGAATGCCGAGTCTTGCGAGTAGCTTAGGCAATGCTTTTACCAGGCGGTTATGCTGGGTCCTTATCGATCGGTCATCTGAAGACATTTGATGAAACCACCAGTGTTCAGGTGATCTACTTCAAAACCATTGAACAAAATAGGCCCTCTCTTTAAATTTCTTTTCTCTATTAGTTAAAAAAAGGCATATCAAATTGGATATTGAACCAAAAAATTAAACAGTAGCCGGCCTGACTTCAGCTCAACATGAAATCCATGCGAGACAGATTCAGTATAGATCTCCCTTCAAAATACAAGTGGTTGATCCTATCGCTGCTCTTCCTGACAATCCTAGTAGCTTTCATGGGAAGACTGAGCACCTCAGTAGCGCTGGAAGAGATAGGTGAGGAACTCGTTTGGTCGAGAGCCGAACAGGGCTTCCTCGGAGGTGTTCTCATGGGCATCTTTCTCATTCCATACGGCTTCTCGAACATATTTTTCAGCCCGAATATAGATAAGTACGGACCAAAAATGATACTGGTCGGATCTATGACCGGTTGTTCTGTAGCTGTATTCTTAGGAGCCTTTTTCGGCGACAATTACATACTTTTCCTCCTTTCCCGCGTACTGTTAGGTCTATCCCAGGGAGTTATGTTTCCAATCGCGACAAAGGTCATAGCGGGATGGTTCAGTAAAAAAACAAGAGGAAGAGCGAACTCCATATTCATGATAGGCGCCCCAGTGGGGATCTCTATATCTCCTATCCTCATGGGACCTATAATACATTCCATGGGCTGGCGATATTCTTTTTATCTGATAGCTCTCTTCGGATTTTTACTCGTGATACCGATCTTTCTCTTCATAACAGACAATCCCTCAGAAAGGAGGACGAACCAAAACAGAAAGAAAAACAACGATATGTTGGAAGCATTCAAAAGATTGTTTAAAGATAGAGACTTTCAGCAGATAACTGTCGGTTTCACTGCAGTCAACACTGTCTTCTGGGGCACTTCCTTGTGGATACCCTCCTATCTTGAACATACCACCGGCCTAAATCTAGGAAACAACGCTTATCTCGCAGCCATACCTTACCTTGGATCAATATTGGGTATGTTGATAGGTTCGTGGGTAAGTGACGTCAAAGGTAACACAGACGGCATAATAATGTTCTCTCTCTTAACTTCCGGTCTCATGATAATAATACTCACATTTTCACCGGTGGAGGGAGCGATGATGGCAATTTTCTTATTATTCCTTGTATTCCTTACAGGGCAGTTAGCTCCACCTCTTTTCTTCACTAAACTCCAGAACAGTATACGTGGAGATGAATTGGGTTCCGCTACGGGTCTAATGAACGGCATAGCAAATACTTTTGGAGTCGTGGGTCCTGTAAGTGTAGGAATAGTCATCGCTCTCACCGGAGCTTATACACACGGACTGATAGCGCTTTCAGTGATCGCATTTGCAGGCCTAGTTGGATTTGAACGACTGTTATGAGGGAACTAGAGATTTGTTATCTTTCTGAAAAGATGAGATAAAAATTTTTAAACAAGCAGTCAATCACTCTGAGAACAATGGAAAAAGAAGTGTGGGAATTCTTTGGACTCTTGACGATCGGTGTCATCGTCGTAGTCACTGTTTTTTCAATCGTAGGTTTCGACCAGATAATCAATTCCATTCTAGAGATGAATCCATATTATTATGCAGTGGTCATCCTTCTTATCATCCTAAGCATCGTAACTTGGTCGATACGATGGGGTATATTCTTAAAGCGAACACATCCAGAAGTGACTTGGAGAGACCTCTTCAAGATACAGCTCGTGGGCCAAGCTATGAACAACCTCACCCCGGTCTTCAAAATGGGAGGAGAAGCCGGGAAGCTATACCTCTTAAAGAAAAAATACGATATCGAAGTCAAAGACGGTCTCGCCTCGATCAGTATAGATCTCACATTGGAATTTATTGTCGACATAGTTTTAGTCATGAGTGCAGTGGTACTTCTGATGATATTGACCAGCCCGCCAGCTTGGATATATTTCATATTACTGATATTCGCTCTGGTTTGTTCACTTATATTTTTCGTAATAATCGAGATATATTACGATATGAAGATAATGCACAACTTACTAGGCTTCCTGTGCCGCAAGATCAAAAGGTTGAACAAGTATGAAAAAAACATCTTCGAAAAGTATGAAACTTTTCGGCGAAATTTCAAAGACAGCCTCTCAGACAGGAAGAGATTCGCCCAAGGTATGGGATTGTCGATCGTTAGGCAAAGTTTGACCGTAGCTAAATTTTACGTTCTGCTGGCAGCGTTCGGATTCAATCTCGGTCTAGCTAACATCATCATCGCGATAGGTCTTGGGGTAATGCTCCTGATGATACCCGCGACTCCTGGAAATCTCGGCATATACGAAGGAGGTATGGTTTCAGTTTTCATCTTCGTCGGTGTCTCACCAGGTGTGGCGGCCACAGCAGTATTTCTAGACCGATTGATCTGGTTCTGGGGGGTCGCTATAACAGGAGGTCTTCTCGGTTCAAAATACGGTCTCGAGATAATATCTAAACACGCGGCAAAAAAATTTTAAAAGAGGGTTTACTCCTCCTTGAGAACCTTTCTTACCCTCTCAAGAGCCCAGTCGATCTGATCCTTGGTAATTATGAGAGGTGGAGCGAACCTGAGAACTGTACCCTTGGTATCCTTGACTAACACACCTTTTTCCATAAGAGCCTCCGAATAAGGTCTAGCTTTCTCTTTCAACTCGACACCGATGAATAGACCTCTGCCTCTAACATCTTCAATCAAAGGACTATCGATCTTTTTCAACTGCTTCCGCATATATCTACCCATCTCTAGAGAGTTCTCGACGAAATCTTCCTCCTCGATAACTTCTATAGCTCTTTTAGCAGCGGCGACACCAAGAGGATTTCCTCCGAAAGTAGAACCGTGTGAACCTGGATCGAAAACATCCATCACTTCCTTATCGGCAGCTATCGCCGAAACCGGATAGACACCGGCACTGAGAGCTTTCCCAAGTATGTATATGTCTGGATCAACATCCTCCCAATCGCACGCGAACATCTTACCTGTTCTACCTAAACCGGTCTGTATCTCGTCCGCTATGAAGAGCACATCTTTCTTCTCACAGAGCTCTTTAGCCTCTGTCAAGTAGCCCGTCGGTGGAACAACGATACCGCCTTCGCCCTGCATTGGCTCCATCAAGAAGCCTACAGTGTTCTCATCTATAGACTCTTCTAACGCCTCGATATCTCCGAAAGGTACGACCTCGAAACCGGGTGTGAAAGGACCGTATCCTTTCCTGTACTTTTCTCTAGTACTGAACGAAATAACGGTAGTGGAACGGCCGTGAAAGTTGTTTTCACAAACTATTATTTTGGCCTCGCCTTCGGGTACTCCCTTTTCGAAATAACCCCATCTTCTCGCAGCCTTTATAGCGGTCTCGACCGCTTCAGTTCCAGAATTCATAGGCAGGACTTTATCTTTTCCAGTGATATCTGAGACTTTTTTGTAGAATGACCCTAACTGGTCGTTCATGAATGCACGGGAGGTCAAAGTTACTCGATCGGCCTGCTCTTTAAGAACTTTGACCACTTCAGGATGACAATGCCCGTGACTGACGGCGGAGTAAGCGCTCAGCATATCCATGTACTTATTACCATCTACATCTTTAACCCAAACACCCTCAGCTTCAGAGATGACGACCTTTAATGGATCATAATTTTTCGCTCCGTATTCTTGGGTCATCTCTATTATCTCTTCGTTTTCAGTCATATAATCTCCCTCCAGGTAAAATATTTACCTTCAAAATCTCTTCACAATATCTTACATTATCGTTTTCCGGGCCCATCTTATCAGCAAATATCCCGATAAGGTAGTTGTATTAAAATCTTTGCTGGTTAGGGGTTTCACCTTTAGAGCTACTCCTTCATCTGTTCCCCGAACTGAAGGTCGTAAAAGTGACTGAATTTTTCACCCTTATCCATCAATTCATCGAATGTCCCTCTCTCTTTTATCCTGCCGTCTTCGATGAACAATATCTCGTCTGCGTCCACTATAGTAGATAGACGATGAGCTATGGTGAAGGTGGTCCTTCCTTCTGAGACCCTATCTATAGCTTCTTGGATCAATTTTTCTGTATAGGAGTCGACTGAAGAGGTAGCCTCATCGAGAATCAAAATCTCCGGGTCCTTGAGCAGAGCACGCGCTATGGAGATACGCTGTCTCTGACCACCTGAAAGTTTTATCCCACGCTGTCCTACGTCGGTTTCGTAGCCGTTCGGCATCTTCTCGGCGAATTGGTGAACGTTAGCTTTCTTTGCCATCTCTAAGACTTCTTCCTCTGAAGCTTCGGGCCTTCCGTAGCTTATATTTTCTTTTATAGTTCCAGAGAAGAGGTAATCGTCTTGGAGAACCATGGCGATCGAATTTCTCAATTCTTTCAGATCCCAATCTTTTACGTCAACGCCGTCGATTTTAACCGATCCTTTATCCACATCGTAAAGCCGTGGGATCAATCGGACTATCGTGGTCTTCCCGGAGCCGCTTGGACCTACCAAAGCGACGGACCTCTTTGGAGGCACATCGAAATCAACGTTTTTTAGAACGCATTCTTCCTCATCATAGGAGAAATGCACGTTCTCGAAAGTAACTCTACCCGGTATCGTAGCCTTCTTCTCAGCTCTCTCCTTCTCGATCTTCTCTTTATCCACGTCTTCGAGTTCCTGTATCAACTCCAGTCTCTCTTCCCCTTTGAGGATAGAACTTTCCTTGCCTAGACCTTTATCTCTTTTACGTTTAAATTCCACCTCATTTTCGCCCTCAGAAACCTCAGAGACGATATCGTCCGAGGTGAGCGCTTCGGGACTCGAATAGATGTCGGAGTCTATATCTTTGTGATCGAAGAACCTCTCGACAGAGGCGAGAAAACGGCTCAGTCCCTCGTTTATGCGGATCAAACGCAACATGGGTCCGCGGAATCCCACAAGGTAAGTGTAAAACGCAGCGAGGGTACCAGGGGTCAAAGCACCTTCCATCACAAGATAGCCCCCGTAACCTAGGGTAAGAACGAGACCAAGACTGTTCAAGAAGTAAGCTCCCGGTCCCAACATGCTTATGTACTTGACAGCTATCCTCCTAGCTTCGAAATGTTCAGTGTTCTCTTCAGCGAACCTTCCCCTCTCGAACAACTCATTAGAAAATGCCTTTATGATCTTCACTCCAGCGAGATTATCTTCAAGCCGGTCGGTCATATCTGCTTTTTTGCTCCTGACCTCTCTAAAGGCCTGATGCATCTTTCTCATCAAGTACCATCCGTAAATTATCAATAGAGGAGTAAAGGCAAGAACGACGAGAGTCAGTGGAATATTCAAGGCGAAAAGTATGATAAGAGTACCCAATATCCTAGTGGTTGCGGTGAACAGACCTTCCGGTCCATGATGTAGGAACTCTTGAAGACTGTTCAGATCATCGACTAGACGGGCGATCAACTCGCCTGTCTTCTTTTCATCGTGGAACTTCATCGGAAGATCCTGAAAATGACCGTAAAGGTCGTTCCTCATGTCATAAACTATCTTCTGGGCAATCTTATGCCCATAGTAACTTCGCAGTGCTCTCCCTATGGCTATAGCTCCGAAGACTCCTAGAGCGATAAGAGAAAGGTTGATTATAGCCCCTATATCTTTATCGAAAACAGCGTCATCGATTATACTGCGTAGGATCAAAGGCGGTATGAGTGCCAGTATAGCGGTTATCACATGACCTACCTGGATAGGCAAATAGACTTTTAGATTGGGTCTGAGATATTCCTTATAAAACCTCTTTATCAAGTATCTGATGTTGAACTCGAGGACCGCCTTCCTTTCTTCATCTTCACTCACTTATAGTTGCCTCCAGTAAATGTTAAACTGAGCTTTAGATAGGGAGTCTTTTTGATATAAAAATATTTTCCCAGATTTATCAGTCTTGGCATGGTAGAGGACGATTAATTATTAATGTATGAACAACTTATCATGTAAAGGGAGAAATATCATGGATTTACTCACAATCGCAATCATATCGATTTACGTCGTCTGCCTCTGGGGATACCACTATCTGTATTTCTTTTTGACCGAAAGGAAAGACGTGATGACTCAACGTAATAAGATCAACCAGGCCATACATAGCTGGTTCGATACCTCTCTGAAGGGAGAAGATCATCTGCTGGTGATACATCAATTACGCAACGTGATAATGGCTGTTACGTTCTTGGCTACCGCTGCAGTTCTACTCCTAGGGCTGATCTTCGGTTTGACCCCTACAGGTTTGCCCGAACCTTTGGGAAATGGAAGTTATGCGCTCTGGTTGATAATATTCACTCTGATATACTCTTTTTTCCATTTTTTGCTGTGTCTCCGTCATTTCACTCGTGTCACATTTCTAGTTCGCAGCGCACCTGAAAAACTAAAAGATATAAGCGGCGAGAGCGCAGAAACGTATCTAGCTAATCTCTTCATACGCGGTAATCGAGAATATACGTTGGGAAGGAGAAGCATGCTCTACGGTATCGTGGCTCTAACTTGGCTTCTCAACCCATGGGTCTTCCTGATATTGACAGTAGGTATGACTTCGGTGTTCATCTTCTCTTACGACTTTTGAAAGGAATACCCTTTTCTAACTTTACTTAGTTTCTTCAATCCTAGCCCAGAGAGGAGGATAGTTAAATATAAATATGCTAAATAACAGAAAGTAATAGTATGGAAGAGAAGATTAAGGTTGGGGAGCCGAAAAACACCAAAGATTACGAAATCAGAGACCAAGAAGGAAAGGTCATCCAATGCATTTTGGAAGAAGGAAACCGATGCGTAGGCCCAGTTCTTGAGAAGAAGATAAAAGGATACAAGTTCGAGTGTCATTATGAGAATTGTGAAGAGGATTTCATCGGTCTTTCCAAGGAAGAAGTGATAGAAAAAGCAAAAAGTCATCTGATTAGCCACTCTGATTACTATTGAGGTTTTACTTCAGGCTCTCTCAAAACTTCCCAGCTCTACCCCGCTTCCGAATACTATCTCGATTTCTGCTGAAACAAAAATATATAACTCTATCGTTACTCTCACTCTCAAGGTGTTTAAATGGACTTCATGTTAGATAGCAAGGTATATGAAAGGAAAAAAGAAAAACTCTTGACTAGATTAGAAGAAAAAGAAATGGAGGCGGTATGTTTATTCTCGCCCACGTTCATATTCAACCTGACAGGGTTTGCATTTTTGCCCACGGAAAGGCCGATCGCATATCTTCTGGATAAAGAGAGCGAAAAGATGGTGATCCCTAGATTGGAGAAGGAACATCTAGAGTCTAGAGAACAGGAGTTGGACGAAGTGATAACCTATCCGGATTATCCTGGGGAAAAACATCCAATGAAATTTGTTCAAGATATGATCGAGGAGAAAGAGTACGAGAAAATAGCTGTAGATCAGGACGGTTATGGAAGCGGATATGGTTACTTCGGTCCGAGTTTGAGCGAGTTGATAGATATCGAAGTGGAAGATATTCGGTTGGATCTTGAGAAATTTTTCAGTGTGAAAGAAGAAGAAGAGATCGAATTGATGAAAGAGAGTGCCAAATGGGACAATCTCGGTTTAAAATACTTGCAGGAGGAAACCGAACCGGGATTATCTGAAATAGAGGCTTCGATGAGAGCTTCTTTGAAGGCCTCGCAATCTATCATCCGGGCATTCGGTCCCAAATATGAACAAACAGGGAGTGGTTTTCCAATAACCGTGGGCTACAGAGGACAGGTCGGCGAAGGGTCTTCTTTACCCCACGCCATAGCGAGCAACGAAACCATAAATGAAGGAGATGTACTGGTGAACGGAGCCGGCGTGGAGATAGGTGGCTACAGCAGCGAGTTAGAAAGAACATGGATAGTGGGAGAACCGACGGAAGAACAGAAAAAGTATTTCGAATTGGCGGTTAAGGCTCAAGATATCGCTTTCGATGTTATCGAAGCAGGTAAGAAATTGTCTGAGGTGGATAGAAGAGTCTACAAGTTTTACGAAGAAGAGGATATCGAGGAGACTTGGAGACATCATACCGGGCACGGACTGGGAACTAGACTTCACGAACCTCCATTCTTAGATGTTGGAGAAGATTGGGAATTGAAGGAGAACATGGTTTTGAGTGTTGAACCAGGGATCTATGTTAAAGACTATGCCGGGTTCAGACATTCGGATACCGTAGTGGTGAAAAAGAACGGGGTAGAGATACTGACATATTATCCGAGAAGTCTAGAAGAAAGCACAATCTCTGTTAAATGAAAGATCTTATCCTAAATTGTGTCTCCTGAGAAGCGCCCTGGTCCAAATAAAGTAGAGGATCAGAACAACCACAATTCCTATCACTGAATAAAAATAATATCCGATGGCTGTTCCGACCACCCAAACGTAAAATACCTTCCTATCTAACCGCTTCCTATTCACATCGAAATTGACTATGAGCAGGGCTATGAACAAAAAGACTAACTCTATTATCAGTGATACGTCCATCTTTTCTACCTTCTATTCTCTTTATTCACAATTAAATCTTCGGTCATTGAGAAGGACCTTGGACCTTAACTTCAATTCATCAAACAAAGTTTTTAAGAGGTTCCAAAATTTAATATCTTTCCTTTCAATAATCTAACCGAATCAGGAGATTCCAATATGAGGATAGAAAATGAGAAGGATTTCAAGATGGCCACCCGTTTTACAATACAGGATCTTGACAGCCACCTGTTTTTTCCCGATAATCTCAGTAGAAAGTTAAACTTCGAAAATGGTCGGTTATGGACTTTAGAAGAATCTGAGATAGAAGTGAAGATGGATAAATTGAAGCGGTACCTGTGATTTTTGGTGAATATTCCATGGTAATAATACCTGATTACGAAAAAGGAAGTATTGTCAATCTTATGAGTTCCTTAGCTGAGGGACTCGGTTTGGATAGCCCGTATACCGGTTTAGAGATGATCGACGAGGTAAAGTTAAGGGGGTCCGAGAACATCATCCTCCTTATATTGGATGGGATAGGCTACGAATATTTGAAAGAAAAAGGAAAAGATACGATCCTTCTTGACAATTTAGAGGGAAAGATAACGTCTGTTTTTCCTTCCTCTACACCCTCGGCTATCCCGACTTTCTACACCGGATTACCTCCCCAGCAGCACGCCGTTACCGGATGGTATACCTTCTTGAAGGAGATCGGGATAGTGAGTACTATCCTGCCCTTTAAACCAAGATTCGGAGATGAATCTCTGGAAGAATCCGGCATAGATATATCCTCCATCTTGTCTTCTCAGTCGGTGATGGACGATATCGAAAGAAAAACTATCGATGTTACCCTAAAAAAGTTGAAAGACTCAGCCGTCAATTCTTTTTATGCCGGTAAGAACGAAAGGATGGGATATTCTTCATTAGATGAGCTTTTTTCTCTTTTACAGCGTTTGGTAAGATTAGGAGATGAAAAGAAATACATCAGGGCTTACTGGAACGGGTTTGATAGTACAGCACATGAAGAAGGCGTAAACGGTATCTCAACTGCAAAAGAGTTCTTAGATGTCAGTCTTCAGCTAGGAGAGTTTGTCGAGGAGATGAAGGATACGGATACGACTTTGATAGTCACCTCCGACCACGGGTTCATAGATACCAAAAAAGAAAAGTCGATAAGATTAGAAGATCATCTTAGATTGCAAGAGTGCTTAACGCTTCCGCTCTGCGGAGATTACCGTACTCTCTTCTGCTATGTTCGGCCCTCAAAAACGGATGAGTTCGAAGAGTACTGGGAAGAGAACCTGAGTGATATCTGTTATCTTTACAAAAGCGAAAAACTGGTAAAGAAAAATTATTTTGGACTTTTCAAGGCCAATCCGCAGTTATATCATAGAATCGGAGATTACACTTTGATCATGAAAGATAACTACATATTTCAAGATACACTTCCGAATGAAGAGGAACACTTCTTAATAGGGCATCACGGCGGTATCTCAGAAAAAGAGATGTACGTACCGCTCAGCATGATATATTTAGGTAGAGATTAGTGAAGGCAGAAAAAGTATATCTTCTAGAAGCTTTTATTCCCTACTGATCACAGATGGTTAGCGATAAGAAGTTCAAGATGGAAGAGATGAGCTGGAAAGAGATCGAGGAGGCAAAAGAAGAGGGAAAAGATACCGTGGTGCTGATGATGGGATCTTTCGAACAGCACGGACCTCACATGCCCATGAAAACGGATACGTACATATCTGATGAATTAGGTGTACGTATAGCCGAAAGATTGGATTTCGCCCTGATGGGGCCAACGCTTTCGGTAGGTGTTTCCGGCCATCATATGGATTTTCCTGGAACCGTCTCTTTGTCCAGTGATGTATTCATGAAACTCATAGAAGAACACTGTAAATCTTTCGACGAACATGGGTTTGAATTCATCGCTCTAGTTCCTTTCCACGGCGGGAACTTCGCTCCGGCAAAAACCGCCGCAGCAGAAATAGCTGAAGAGATGAAGAAATCGAAGATCCTACTCGTAGCGGATCTTGAAAGGAACACGAAGATCATGATGGAATCCTTCAAGGAAGCGGGCATGGAATATGAGGAAAAGGCTGTTCACTCGGGAGCCACAGAGACATCTGTCATGTTAGCGATCGACGAAGATCTGGTTGATGAAGACAGACTGGAAAAAGGATACGAAGGAAAAGTTGACAATTCCTCTCTATTCACTGAGGGGTTGAAACATTTCACCGATAATGGCATTTTAGGAGACGCGAGAAAGGCTTCGAAAGAAGCAGGGGAACTGATCTTGAAGAACCTCTCTAAGGATCTAGCGGAGCAGATAGATGAGAAACGCTCTTCGTTGTTGATGAAATCAGATTGAGACTCAGCTTTTAGCTTTGGTGAATTTACAATCTTTTACCTTGATATGTGGAATTATAGTAGGAGTGTCCACTTCCCACCATTTGATTTGTTTCAAATCTTCTCCTATAGCCTCTATCTTTTCGCACATGTCTAATAGGTTTCCCTTCAATCGAAGGTCTCTTAGCGGTTTTTTAATCTCACCGTCCTTGATCAAAAACATCGCATCTCTGGGTACGGTCGAAAATTCACCTTCTCTCATATTGGTGAAGCGGGTATACCAATTTGAAGTCAGATAAATTGTTGGTTTAGTCGAAGAGGAGATCATTTCCTCCAAACTATAAGATCCTGCTTTGAAACGGTAATTAGATGGCGAGGGTAAAAGTGTTCTTGGATTTTCTTCTGTTCCTGTCATGCCGATTTGTCCTAGCTCGGAATTAGAAGTAGATGTTGGTCTCTTCCAAAACTTCAATTTTATAAGCTTGAGAAATCTCCACAGATTGGCAGTAGAAGTATTATGGATCATATTAATGAACTCACCTTTATCGATCAGAGCTGTTTTTTCTGATCTTCTACCTTCATCATCGAAAGGTCTGCTCTTCATCCCTTTCTCTATCAAAGGATCGTCGATCACCGAAAGTTCGTTAGGACCTATACTCTCATTCATCTTCCCCTTCAGACAGCTCATACCGCCTAGCATAGTGATAGGATTAGCTCCGTTCAGCAGATTGCCGAGAACATTCGCGCCTACAGTAGGACTCATGATGAGATCATAGGATCCTGGTTTACCTTGATCGGCTTCCGTACAACGTCTCGCCAGGTTTCCAGATCTTTGACCGGCTTTTTTGAATTTCTTTTCTATATCAGAAAGATTTTTGCTCACAACTACACTCTGTCCACTGCTCTCTTCATCGCAGAATGACCTTACAGTCTGTCTACAATGTGACGTCTTATAAACTCCTCCGTTACCGTAACTGGTCAGCAATCCTATTTTTTTGGCCTTTGAGTGTAACACGCCCGCTACATCTTCAGCTCCGGCCTCTTCCGCTGAATTTATCGTAGTTTTCACGAGTTTGGGCGCTTTATTATGGAATCTTTCGATCCCTGGATCATATAGATCTAAGGAGGGATAAGAGTCGGCGGTATCTTCTTCCATACCCCAGTAAAATTTGATCTTTGGTAAGCTATCTAGATGATTTACTTGTTTAGGTAAGATACTCTTTATCTTATCTGAAGTAGGGTCCTGTATGGTGACTGTGTCTATTTTACCGGTCAGTGAAAACGTAGGTTTCTTAGAAAGAAATACATCAAGATGATAGCTTACCCACTCCTTATTTACATCTATAGAAGAGTTAGAAAATCTTATTTGATGATTCTTTTTTTCTACCAATTTAGCTATCGCTTGATGGGCTCCTGCCTTCATCGCTGTCTCTACAGCTAGCTTCAATAATTCATGATCATATCTTTCTCCGATCATTTTATTCACCCCACTCTGATGTTCCTCATCCTCAAATAGGGACCACCGGTCGACACTTTCACAGGCTGCATCGGATCGCTTTTGCCGCAGAAATTCATCCTTTCTTCATAGTCTTTAGAAACAGCGTCTATGCTCTTGAGAAGAGCAGGTGTTGTCATCTCTAAGGAAGGACGTTTGACCATCTTATTGGTCACCTCACCGTCTTCTATCAGGTAAGATTCTAGACCTACATACTTACTATGGAATCGCCTATCATCTATATTCCATTCGGTAAAACTCTCTATCAAAACGCCTTTGTCAACGTCTTCAACTAATCCCTCTTTGCTGTAATTTCCGGGTTCAAAGAAGGTGTTTGACATTCTAGGTATCGGCTCTCTACTGTATCCGGCAGATCTAGCTGCCGCATTAGAATTCGTATTAAATCTCTCTGCGAATTCTCTGTTCAACAATAATTCGTTCAATTCTCCGTTTTTGATCAGGTATCTTTTTTTAGCTTTCACACATTCATCATCGTAAAGATAGAAACCAGGACTCCCTTCGATAGTTGGATCATCTACAACTGATATTGTTTCGGAACCTATCTTGTAATTTTGTTCGTCTATCCTTATCTTTCCCTTCTCGTCATCGATACCGAGTAATCGTTTGTAGAAAGATCCTCCAGCTTGGGCCTCTTCTCTACCCAAAATTCGGTCAGCTTCACTCGGGTGACCTACATTCTCATGGGCCATTATACCAGAAACCTCAGGTCCTACTATCACGTCGAACTCCTCATCGATTTTTATGTTCTGGCTTTCTTCGACGGTATTGACGAGTTTTTTACTCTGCTCGATGATCTTTTCCCTCAAATTTCCTTCTTCGATCCATTCCCAACCAGAACAGCTCCCCAACCCTATCATCCTCTGTTCCTTATCATCCCCAGATTTAGCATTCAATATAGAATATAGAGATATGAAAGATTCCTCAGAATTCACCCTAGAACCGTCGGACGTGACGATGTATTTTTCTAAAGAGTTTGTATGAAAGAATAATATCCTGTTTTTGAGCTTGCTTCGGAAAGGAAATTTTCCTATTCCACATTTCTTGATATCTTTATCTAGACTTTTAATGAATTCTCTTTTTTCGTCTTTAGAGATATCTTCAAAGGGAATTTTTACCGGTACCTCCCAACTATCCTCCACTATCTTTTCTTCTGAAAAATCAATTGATCCTTCAGTCTCTGTGAGTTCGCACATCTTGACGATTGATTCGATCCTACTTTCTACCTCATCTTCCTTCAATCTGTCCACAGAACCGAATCCCATCTCACCATCTTTTAAAACTCTGATCCCCATCCCCCTAGTCGGCTTTTTTTGTATACTCAGAAATTTTCCATTTCTGCAAAAATAATTTTCATTTACGGAGCCGATGAAACGAGCTTCGACATAATCAGCGCCAATGTACTTACCATAATCTACAGCGTGGTCTGCTAAAGTTCTCCCATTCATCTTAGAGGCCTCTGATCCAAAGTTTTATAGAATATATTTATACATTTTCCTCTTCACTTACGGATCTTCTTTTTTTGGATATATGACCCGGTCTTCATCGACTACAGCTCTCTGTGTCAGTTCGTGTTCTTCCTCACTTCCTTTCCTCAGATGGATGACCCTCACTCCTTTCACGACCAGCCAATCACATAGTATCCTTCTATAGCATTTCCAGTAGATGCTCTCTGCGCACATTATCGCTAGGTCTTTAGATTCTGAGATATCTATCAGTTCGTCCAATTCCTGTTGAAACTCATAGGAAAGAGCATGATCTGCGTAAGTTTGAAAACCTGTTACGTCCCATCCTCTATTAGGAGAATCGTCTCCTAAAGCTTCGTCTCTGAAGCCTCCAAGTACCTCACCTTTCCAAATGTACTCTATACCTTCGTTTCCGAGCACTTCTTTGATTTTATCTTTCCTATAGGAAGAGTATAATTCTGATCTAGGAAACCTCCTTACATCGACCACAAGCTCGATATCTTTTTCTCTTAGAAGAGCTAGAAAGTCTCCCAACTTTAGATTAGAATGCCCTATAGAATATATCGGAGGCATCATTCGTCGTTAAAGACTATAGAAAAGGGGGAAGAAAGGCTTTTCGCTATTTTACTTCAACTCTTATTCAAGTTCCTTCATCTTCTTTAGCAACTGCAACCGAAAAAGAAATTAACATTACAAGTACTGTATTTATCGAGACTTTGAAGGTGAACATCATCCCTATCGAAGGTACACTTGAAAGTGTCATACAAACTATACCCGAGAGACTCAAAGATGTTTTTCCTAACGTCATAGATGAAGTTGAATACAGACCGGAGATCGAAATGCCTTCTAAAGCCTATAATCCGAGTAGAGATCAATACAGAGCTCAGATCATACTTCACCACATAGCGAAAAAATTTGGTTCAAAAGAAGGAAAAATTTTGGTTATAACGTCTGAAGACCTTTACAGCCAGAGACTCAACTTTATCTTCGGCCAGGCCCAGAAGCCCGGAAAGATCGCTATCATCTCTCTGCACAGGCTGAAGCCAGAATTTTGGGGAAAAAAGAAAGATCGTGATCTCTTCTTAGCTAGAGCGGTAAAAGAGTGTGTCCACGAACTCGGCCACACTTTCGGATTAGACCACTGTGAAGATCAAAAATGTGTGATGAGCTTTTCCAATCGTATAGAACATACCGATAGAAAGAAGGCTAGGTTTTGTGAAAAATGTGAAGAAAATATGAAGAGTTTTTTAAGAGTGAGGGAGTGATAGAGACGAATACCCCTTTAGAAAAACCTTCGGACATCCACTAGGAATTGTTGAAAAAAAAAAGATCTCGAGGACATGCCCATCTTGAAGAAGATTAGAGATAAGTCATAAATTACTTAAGAACAAATAGATATTCCATCTCATGAACTTCCTACAACATCTTGAATGTACTGAATGTGGAAAAAAATTCTCTTCAGAAAAGGTACAGACCATCTGTGAGGACTGCGATGCCCCTCTTTTCGCAAGATATGATCTAAAGAGGATCGAGGATTCCATAGACAAGGAAGATTTGAGATCTAGGTATCCTGCGATGTGGAGATACAGGGAATTCCTCCCCATACTCGAAGATGAAAATATAGTTTCGCTGGGTGAGGGGTTCACACCGATCCATGAACTTGATCGGTTGGGACGTGATATAGGCATAAAGAATTTGTTCATGAAAGATGGAGGTGTTCTGCCTACAGGTACTTTCAAGAGCAGAGGTCTCGCCATGGGAGTTTCCAAGGCGAAGGAGCTAGGCATAAAGAAGATCGCCATGCCATCAGCCGGTAATGCAGCCGGAGCCTTAGCGACCTACGGCTCAAGAGCAGGCATCGATGTTTACGTTATCATGCCGAAGAGCGCTCCGGAAGCCTGTATCATCGAAAGCTACATGCTGGGAGCCGATGTGTTTTTAGTTGAAGGACTTCTACCGGAATGCGGAAAGATAGTTGAAGAAGGAAAAAGAAAGTACGACTGGTTTTCGATATCTACTACCAAAGAGCCATACAGGGTCGAGGGAAAGAAAACCATGGGATTAGAGTTAGCTGAGCAGTTCTCCTGGGAACTTCCCGACGCGATACTCTACCCTACAGGAGGGGGAACCGGACTGATCGGCATGTGGAAGGCGTTTACGGAACTGAGGGAGATAGGATGGATCGAGGAAGAAGACCTGCCGAGGATGATACCCGTTCAGGCCGAGGGATGTTCGCCTATAGTGGAAGCTTTCCATCAGGAAAAAAGAGAATCTACAAAATGTAAAGATCCGGAGACGATAGCAGACGGTATACAGGTACCCAAGGCGTTCGCGGACCGCTTGATCTTAGAAGCGGTTCACAAGAGCAGCGGCACGGCAGTTTCAGTCAACGATGAGAATATCTTAAAAAGTTCAAAGGAACTCGGAAGAACGGAAGGAGTCTTTGCCTGTCCCGAGGGAGCTGCAACCCTGGCCGGAGCCAAGAAACTACTCGAAAGAGGTTCTATAGAACCTGACGAAAATATCCTTCTATACAATACCGGTACTGGACTAAAATATATCAATACCTACACCGAAAATTTAGATATAGATATACCGGTTATCGACTCAGTTGAAGAAATAACCGTTAGGTGAAAGGAACCGATCTCTATTTCCTGTCACTTTAACTCTTCGAGTTCACTTTCATGGAGTTCTAGATGGTCCGTCTCTATCTCAACGAGGGCTTCAAAAAATTCCTGTACTCGAGGTTCTTCGGCTTCCTCAGCAAATTTTCTGTAATGTTCTATAGCTCTCGATTCTCTTGAATGCGCATCTTCTATATTTTTGGGCAATTCCTCTGAACACTTATCGATGTGCTTATCGATCTCTGGCTCCTCTATATCCAAATAAAGACAGATCGCCTCTGCATGCTCAGCCTCGACTTTAGCCAATCTTTTGAACATCCCTTCCGTTTTAGGACCTTTCGCTCTGTTGTAGGCGCAGTAATAGAAAGTGGCGTTGTCCACTTCTAACTCTAAAGCTTCTTCAAAGTTCTCTCTCGACTTTTCAGTTAAGTCGACATCCGGCAACTCATACTCCTCTCCCGCCTTCAAAAATTCTCTATCTGCACCGCAGTATGGACAGTCAGTCGGTTCTTCCTCGCCAAGATAAGTTTCACCACAAATCCAACATCTGAAAACTTTCAACATATTTTCAACTCTAAGCTCGATTAGGGAGTGATTATATACTTTTTGTGATTCATGCGGATATCTACAATCACATATGTAGCAATTTTAAACTTCTTTACTTCTTTCAAACATCAACAACTGTTTTAAAGACCGTCAGTATAAACCATAGCGATTTACATAACATGGATGAGGAGAACAAGGTACACGATATCTACTACGGCTGGTTCATCGTTTCGGCGGCATTCGTAGCTTTATTAGTATTGAGCATCCGGAGTTACGGTTTTGGTGTTTTCATAGATCCTCTGACCGCAGATTTCGGTTGGGCTAGAGCTCCATTGACTCTGGTTTTCTCAATTTCTCTTCTAGTCACCTCTCTCTTTGGTATCCTATCGGGCAGGTTGAGTGATACATACGGTGTCAAAAAGGTGATGGCTGCTGGAACAATTCTCGTTTCTGCGGGATTCCTATTGAGCAGTCAGATACAAAACTTATACCATCTATATATGACTTATTTTATAATAGGTGTAGGCGCCAGCACGATCTACATACCCGCCGCAACTACAGTGACAAGATGGTTCGACAAAAAGAGAGGTTTAGCCGTTGGTATTTCAGTAGCTGCTATCGCTATAGGGATGGCGTCCTTTCCACCGATCCTAGAAAGATCAATAAACGCTTTTGGATGGAGGTCTACCTTTATTTTAGTCGGCGTTTTCGCTTTAATAGCTTTGTCTTTTTCCACTATCTTGATGAAACGATCTCCTCGAAGTGGAGAGGGAAAAGAAGATGATAGCAGGGATGAGAAGAGTTACACGTTAAAAGAAGCTTTGAAAACTCGATATTTCTGGATAATCTATTTCATGTTCCTTATGGCACAATTTTCTGCTATGACCATAACAGTGCACATCGTCCCCTATTCTACAGACGTGGGTCTCTCCAGCTTTTACGCGGCTGCTACGCTGACCGCAGTGGGTTTAGCTAACATATTTGGAAGAGTATTAGGAGGTTGGACCTCCGATAAATTAGGCGTGATCAAAGGCGTGGCTATATTTTTTGTTTTTCAATCTTTAGCCATATTCACACTTCCTTTCTTTTCTAGCCTTTTTGCCATATATGCTGTGGCTCTTTTATTCGGACTCGCATATGGAGGATGGGTGATGATCTATCCCGTGATCACAAGCCGTTTGTTCGGCACGAAGAACTCAGGAGCTATACTCGGCGCTCTAGGTACAGTTGCAGGAGTCGGAGGCGCTCTTGGCCCTTATGTAGCGGGATATCTTTACGATCTCACAGGACTGTATGATCTAGCCTTCTTGATAAGTGGTTTTTTGATGTTAGGCGCATTCTGTCTAGCGCTGTTGTTTATCTGGACTTACGATGAATAAGGTTTTATTCCTCTGGAGGCGCTTAGCTAATTCCCAGCTTCATATGATTTATCTCCTCGATTATGGCTAAATTATCCGTTATGTTTTAAAAACTCTGTCAACTGATCTTACCCACTGGCGCCAGGTAAATCGTGAACTCGTCCTCGCCGTCGACTTCAAGCAATGAATCCATCAAATCCTGATCATAAGCAGCGATAGCACAAGTTCCGCAGTTTATGGCTTCACATGCAAGGTATAAGTTTTGGCAGACGTGACCCGCGTCCATAGCGATGACCTTGTAGGAGGCTTCTCCGTACCGCCACTCCATCCTATGAGGTATAGTGGTCCAGATGAAGGTCGCTGCGCAGTTACCTACAAACTTTTGACCTCTCGCGGCTCTTGTCACTTTGTTTTCCATATCTTCATATTCAGTAACTTTTACCAGTTGATGTTCCAGAGGTAGATATCTGTATATCGCTTTCTCCAGTTCCTTCACATCGAATGCTGCTATGTAAGTCTCTAGGGCGTGCCTACATCCCGCCGAAGGTACGACCCTGTATACGTGTCCAGAATCCAATTTTTCTCGGATTCCTTGGGTTGCCCAAAGAAGAAATGACAATTCCTCCAGTTCTAGAGGTTCATTGGTGAAAGAGCGCCTCGACTCTCTATTGGATATGGCGTCGTTGAGGCTGGTGTCTATATCTAGCTCTTTTGGATCGGGCAGATCTATAAGTTCCGCATCCTCCGGAGGTTGTTTCTGGACAGGCGGCATGGGAACGCCTTTTTTCTGATCGGTTTGAGAAAAATCGACTCTTTCGCGGACGTAGTCTTTGAGAACTTCTCGATCCATGGTATCTAAAATAAGGGTCAGACGCTGTAAAAAACTTTGTGATATGAGATGCTACCTCATCAGGCTCGGTATAGATTTTCTGCTGACTGGTATCTCGAAAAAGATATGAAGAAACCCATGATCGATATGTTCAGAATCTTAGACTGAGTCTT
>JAGXLF010000088.1 GCA_018334835.1 Thermoplasmatota archaeon
ACACCGATACCTATAACTATTACTTCAAGTACGGTCATATTATCCTACCATAGTTGCTATAAGATCGTCTTCTTCAACATCTTGCCCTTTCTTGACATGGATATCTTTGATTTTTCCATCTCTCGGGGCAGTAACATCATTCTCCATCTTCATGGCCTCGAGTATCGCTACCGGTTGTCCAGCTTTGACATCATCTCCAGGACTGACTTTCAATTCGAGGATTGTTCCAAGCATCGGAGAGTTTATCTCCAGCTCTTCACCGCTCCTCTTTTCGCCTCGGTCTTGGGCTTTTGATTTGGCTTGAGATGGAGCAGGTTGTTCACCTTCGGGGAAAAGTACGGAGACGTTGTAATCCTTTCCATTGACACGTACTTTATCCTCACTCTTCATCACAACTTCATAGTTCTTTCCATCTATCCTCACTTTTCCTTTCCATGGATAACTGATCTGTCTAGCAGTTTTCTGTTCTTCTTTCTTTTCCCCCGGTTTTTCCAGCGGAAGATCTTCGGAATAGAACTCCGCTTCAACTTCACCCTTCAGGAACTTTAGACCAATATCCGGGTAGATAGTGTAGGTGAGAACGTCCTCAGGTTTGTTCAACAGACCTTTATCTTCCAATAAATCTTTGTTCTTCTTGAACTGCGGCTCTAACAAGCTCGCGGGTCTCTCATCTATGACTTCTTCCTCCCAATCCGGCCCTAAAATCTTTTCATACATCTCGTCAGATATCTCGCCTGGAGGTCTTCCATACATCCCTCTAAAATATTCTTTGGTGTCGTTAGTGATCTTCTCATACCTGCCGAATTTTACATTCATCACCGCTTGAACTCCAACGATTTGAGAACTCGGAGTCACTAGAGGAGGATAACCAAAATCTTCTCTCACCCTCGGTACTTCTTCCAATACTTCATTATACTTGTCCGCTGCTCCCTGCTTTTCTAACTGGTTAACTAAATTTGAAAGCATCCCTCCGGGTATCTGATGTACTGTCACAGAGGGATCTACCTTTAAAGCCTGATCTCTATGAAGATGTCGGTACTTCTCCCATATCTCGTCAAAATATTCTTTTATATCCATCAGGAGGTCCATATCATATCCTGTATCATACTCAGTATCTTTCAAAGCTGCGGTGACGCCCTCAGTTTCCGGTTGTCCAGTTGCCCCAGTTAGCGAGGAAAAAGACGTATCTAACACATCTACACCTGCTTCACAGGCTTTCATGTAGGCCATACCGGTCATGCCTGATGTTTTGTGACTGTGTAGATCTATCGGGATCTTTATACCTGCATCTTTACAACCTTTTATGATATCATAGGCCCGGGAAGGTGATATCATCCCAGCCATATCTTTTACACAGAGGGAATCGCACCCCATCTTCTCCAGCTTTTTGAACTTCTCTACATACTTTTCTACAGTGTGTATGGGAGAGATAGTGTAACAAAGAGAGCCCTGGACGTGGGCTCCTTCTTCCTTCGCCTTTTCGATCGGGACCTTCATATTCCGAAGATCGTTCAGAGCGTCAAAAATTCTGAAACTCTCACATCCGTTTTTGTAAGCGTAATGTACGAATTTTTTGACCACGTCATCTGGATAATTCTTGTAGGCGACTATGTTCATCGCTCTTTCCAACATCTGGACTCTCGTATTAGGTAAAGCATCGCTCAATTTGTTCAACCTTTCCCATGGGTCTTCATCTAGGTACCGAATGCATGCATCAAATGTAGCTCCTCCCCATATTTCCATTGAGTCGAAACCAACTTGATCCATCTTATCGCATATAGGCAACATGTCTTCCGTCCTCAATCTTGTAGCGAGAACGGACTGATGTGCATCCCTCAATGTTTGGTCATGGAGTTGTACCATATTTTTCCTCCTCAAAATTTTCAAAAAGGTTTTCGAACTCCTCCTGACAATGCATATTGGGAGGAAGCAATTAAAGTCATATAAAAACTTGGTGTCAATACTAGAAGTTTTATGATCTACAAAAAGATGCAGGGAAAACCTTATTATTTATGTCGACCTAATCTGGGGTGATAGTCGATGGCTGAGAACGAAGACTTGGACCCACAGAAGATAGGAAAGGCGGAAGATAAGTTCAGAAACCTAGTTGAAAAAAGGGACGAGTTGAATAAAGAAGCAAATTTCTACCGAGAAGAAAGAGATAAACTAAACGAAGAAAGAAACAAACTTCAGAAAGAAATAAACGAACTGAAAGAGAAAAGAGATGAACTCACAGACAAGGCAAAAAAACACAAACAAAGAAGGAATGAACTTCAATCTAAAGCTAAAGAACTGATCGAGTTCAAGAAAGAAAAAAGAGACGAGATTGATAATAATCTATCCCAAAAAGTGGAAGAACTTAAGGTCGAGATAGATCAGTTAGAGAGAAAACAGGAGACCACCGCTCTTCCCGTCGAAGAAGAAAACGAATTGCTTGACGAGTTGAAAGATAAGACACAAGAATTGAAGAAAAAAAAGGAGCTCCTTGCAGAGCAGGACCAGATAATGGAAGAGGTGGAAGAGCTTGATGAAAAAATAGACGAGCTTTTCAAAGAGGCAGACGAAGAACATGAATTGGTGGTAAAGTACTCCGAGGACTCTCAGGAATACCATGACGAGATCGAAGAGTTGTACGATGAGATGAACAGTATTTCTGAGGAAGCCGATAATCTGCATGAAAAATTCATAGAGGAGAAAGAAAGAGCCGATCATTATCACGAGAGAGCCATGGAGATGAAAGACGAAGTCATCGAGATGAAACGGCAAAAAAGGGAAGAGGAACTCAAACGAAAGAAACAGTTGTTGGAACAGAACGAAAAGGTAAGAAAAAAGCTAGAGGACGAGGAGAAACTAGAGAAAGAGATAGAAAAGATGATGGACATGCTCAAGCGGGAAGGAAAAGCCGAGATATGATCTCGTCCAGTTTTACGGAATATTACGAAATTTTTTATTCACGACCCTGACTAAGGAAAATATTGAATAGCTCCTAAAAAAATTATTGATGCATAAAGGGAATCACTAATAAGGAGCTCTATCTCTTGGTGATAAAAATGAAAGTTACTTTACTTGGAACCTCTGGAGGTTTACCCATACCCGGAAGAGCGCAGTCTGGTGTCTTGGTAGAGGCTTTAGAGAAAAAAATCCTTTTGGACTGCGGTATGGGCATACCTTTGAGATTGTCCGAGGCCGGTATCAAAGTGGAAGATATCGACCTGATCTGTCTTACCCACGGTCATTTAGATCACATCCAAGATCTACCTTCCCTGACCAAAGCTTCTTGGTTGAGATCTGGAAAGGCAGAGTACAAGATAATCACACCCTCCAGTTTAAGAAAAAAATTGATATCTTTCTGGCAGAGTTTAGATGAATACGAGAGAACTGAACTACAATTCGAGGCATTAGGAGACGAGGAAGATTATGAGAGCGACATTAATATAAGAGCCTTCGAAACCAAGCATACACGAATAAGCCAAGGTTATGAAATATCTATAGAGGAAAAAAAACTAGTTTACACTGGAGATACAGCCACCTCCGAAAAAGTCATGGAGAAAGCTGAGGGTGCAGATCTTTTGATCCATGAACTCTCTCATCTAGAAAAAAGAGATTTTCACACAGATCCAGAAGGTTTGATCGCCGAGGTGAAGGGGAGAGATGTAGGGGAAATAGTCATAACGCATTTTTATCCTCCTGTCGCAGAGGATATCCGGGAAATAGCTGCAAAGATACAGGAGGAAACAGGCGTGCCTACAACGGCAGGGGAAGATCTTCAGGAGTTTTCGATTTAGGTGAAAAGATGGATGATTTGAGGATCCTCGTAATACCTACCACAGATTGGACTGGACATCCTGTTCCCAACAGATTGAATTTTATATTTGACCGTCTATCAAAGAGACATAACGTTGATATATGCCATTTTAAGATGTTCGATGAAGAAAAAAGAGAAACAAAATGCAATCTGATCGACATGGGATGTAAACCTAACAGTGAAGTAGGAACTTATTATCTGACGAATTTTAGAAATTACTCTGAGAAGCTAAGAGACATAAGTGAAGATTATGATGTTTTGATATCCTCTAACATAATACCTGGTTTTATGGCCAATCTGCAGGATACCGTCGTCATAATGGATTACCTAGATCATTTTCCTCAGAGTGCATCCTCTTATTATGAAAAACCTCTCGATAGATTCGTTGAGAAAATAGCTGACTGGTTGACTTCTTTCAACCTGAAAAAGGCCGATGGTATCATCACTCCCACATCTCGATTTAAAGATCATCTTGGAGAAAAGATTGATAGTGACATCATAAAGGTGGTCCCCAATGGCCTTGACCTTGACAAGATAAATGCTGTCGATCCTTCAAAGATATATGATAAATATGATCTTAGTAAACCCGTCCTTGGATATGTAGGGTCGCTAGAAGGATGGATAGATCTGGAAAGTGTTATAGAATTGATGCCCTCGATCAAAAAAAGGTATCCAAAAGCAAAACTATTGGTCGTAGGTCCAGATCTGCACACCGATTACTCAGACTTTCTCGAAGAATTAAGTGAAAAGATCGGGGTAGAAGATGATGTTATCTTTGTTGGAAGGGTTGATTATGATGATCTTTCTCCTTATATCTCAGCCATGGATGTAGGTTTAAATCCAAGGAAACCCATGAAGATGAACTCCTTGACGATGGGGGCAAAGGTGCTTACATATCTTGCGTGCGGCGTTCCAGTTCTTAGTAAGAACATGCCCGAAGCTGAAGAGAGGTTCTTCGGTGAAGGGGTTCATAGTTACAAAGATCCTTCAGAATTTTTAGGAAAACTAGCAGGATGTTTAGCGGAAAACGTTTACCCTGACGTTGTGCGGAAATACGATTGGGACATACTCTCTAGAGAATATGAAAAAGCAATTTTGGAATTTATGAATAGAGAAGAAACTGTAGATCAAAGTTGAGTTAATCAATGTTATTAAAAATAAGAAAAGAAGTTTTATTTTTGTAGACGATCTATAGATCCTCAAAAATCTCTTCATCTTCTTCTTTTCCAAGAGGTTCACCGCACTCTGGACAATCCTCAGCATCAACTGGTACCTCGGCGCCAC
>JAGXLF010000089.1 GCA_018334835.1 Thermoplasmatota archaeon
AGTCGAAGAATTCCAACTTGAGGAGTAAGAGGAACTAGAATCTTTTTCACGCTGGATTTATAGTAACTACGTTGTTGCCCCTGAGTACTATAGTCCCTATCCTTCTGTGTTTATCTTTTTTCTTCTCTTCCGAATCTTCAAGAACTAGGTTCATATGATCATCATATCCTATCAAAGTACCCTCGATGGTACTTCCGTCCTTGAGGAGCAATTCCACTTTTTCGTCTAGATGTTCATTCAGGAAACCCGATGGCTTTACCATGATACCGTGATGGAAATTTTCCTTTTACTATTTCAACTATTTGGTCAAATCGGCCAATTTTTCCTCTATCTCTTCCTTCATCTCCGAGATATCAAGGCTGTCGCAGATTTTCAATGCCTCTTCAAGATTTGTTTCCGCTCGATCGAACGCACCTCTTTTCCTCTGAACTTCCGCCAATCGATAACGGGTCTCGGCTTCGGACCGTGATAATCCTAACCTCCTGAATACGTCGAGAGCCTCTTTCAAGGCCCTTTCGCCCTCAGGAAGTTCACCTTCCTCGGTCAACAGTTCGCCGTATTTAAGCAGAGAACCGCCCTTGCCGTGTTCATCCTCCACCTTTTCGAATAACTCTTCAGCTTTATTCAACTTCTCTTCGGCTTTCTCGATTTCACCTTCTTCAAGATATGTCTCACCGAGGTTCAACGAGCTCCAGGCCATCAGATCGGGAAAAGAATTTTCCAGACACTCTTCTTCCGCCATCTCTAGAAACTCGATCGCTTCGTCTGTCTTCGCTTCCTCCGAGAGTATCATACCTATCTCCAAGAGCATGTTCACTCTCTCATAAGGCATCTCACTGTCACCAAAATTTCTAGCAGCGCCCTTATAAAAATTTAAACCCTTTTCGTAATTATCCTCACCAACGTACAGGTCCCCCAATTCTCTATAAACGCTCGCCATTCTTTGTTTCAGACCTCGATCTTTGAATATCTCTAGTGAATTCTTCAAATAATTTACCGCCTCTCGATGATCTCCTCTCCGCCAGGACACTATACCCGCCAATTTTATGCCTTCTCCCTCCATCACTTCTTCTCCTGATCTTTTAGCGAGTTCTATCATCCTTTTGACATTATCTTCCACTTTATCCAACTCATCGAGAACAAGATACAGTTCGGCCTGCGATTTCAAAGAATCGATGATCATCTTTTTCCGCTCAGCTTTCTCACTAACTTTGAGCATCTCTTCAAAATGTTCCTCTGCCTCTTCCAGCTGGTTCAAATTGAGACAGACGTCCCCTAATTCTTTTAGAACTTCGTACATACTCCTGTATTTTACCTTACTCTCCTTTCTCTCTCGAAGACCTTCTAGCTGTCTTAACAATCGGACCTTCTTTATCCTGTCAACAACTTCCTCAGCTCTTTCGATTCCATATTCGGACTTCAATTCTTTGTAAACGTGATCTTCCAGCTCCTCTAAACTTTTTCTGATCATCCCGTCCTTCTTATCTTCCAAAAATTCTTCTAAAATCTTTCTACCGTGAACCCCCAATTCCTGTTTCAGCAATTCGCCTATCTGCTCTTTAACCTCGTTCATCGTATCATCACCATAACGAATAGATTTCTAACTTTTAAGCACTCTCTATTAAACCCTATCTCCTTCTACATCATATCTTGAAAAGACTCTATAAGTCCTGGATATTTTTCTCCAACCGCGAGAAGGATAGCTTCTGTGCTCATCTCTTCTATTTTTTGATCGGAAAGCGCATCTATGACCTGGTCGAACTGCTCGTCATCTAATTGAACAGCTTTCTCCTTAGCCATGTAGTTCCGCCATAGTTTATCTTCTAGCTTCTCTCTCCATCTTTCCTCGTACTTTTGGAGGAATTCCTCGGACGTGTCGTTCTCATTCAGTGCCCTCGCGGCCACCTCTCCGGCTATCTTGGCCTGTTTCATCCCGTTGGCTATACCTCCTCCTGTTATAGGGTCTACGACTCTAGCAGCGTCGCCGACAAGCATCAGACCATCTTTCACTACTTTCTCAGGCGGAGGACTCACGGAGACTCCTCCAGCGACCATATCTATTGCTTGGCCCTGATTCAACCATTCGTTCTCTTCGATGAATCTGTCCAGATAATCTCTCACTGACATACTCCCGTCCAACTGCGAAAGCTGAACCCCCATACCGACGTTGGCGGTTTTTTCTCCTTTTGGGAATATCCAAAGGTAACCTCCAGGAGCTGCACTGCCTAGAAAAAAGTGAGTATGGTCGGGGTCGAAATCTATATCGGTCATACGGTACTGGAAGCAGGTCATGATATCTTTTGGAGCCAATGAATCATAAATATCTGCCCATCTACCTATCTGTGATTCGAAACCGTCGGCACCTATGACAAGGTCAGCTTCGATCGTAAATTCGTCGCCCATCTTTCTAGCCTTTACACCTTTGACCCTTCCCTCTTCCTCTATCACGTTGATAGCGGAGGTCTTCAACATATAATCGACCCCCTCTCTGCCCGCCAAAACGGCCATCTCTTTATCGAATATATCTCTCTCCATAACAGCCCCGACTTCATCGCCCGCCAACTCTTTTCCGATTTTTAGCTCGTGTCCGCCGGGCGAGTAGAGTTTTGCTCCAAGGACCTTCTTACTCATGAAATGTTCTGTTTTCTCTATTTCTAGTTCGTCGAGCCACCCTGTCGAGATGCCCTCAGCGCATCTGACTGGAGAGCCGATCTCCTGCCTCTTTTCTATAACCATGATTTTGCCGGAGTAGTTTTTAGCCGCGAAGCGTGCCGCAGTACTCCCTATAGGCCCTCCTCCAACGACCAATAGATCACATTCCAATATATCCCCTTCATCAGGATCCAATTCAAACACCTCTCAATTTTAGAGCGTTTATGGGACAGGTTTTCACACAAGTTCCACATTCAACACAGCTCTCATCTACTTCTAAGACAAATTCTCTCAAAAACAGACTGTTCTCGGGACAGCTTCCTACGCAGGCTCCGCAGTGCATGCACCTGTCGTGGTTTATCTCTAAGCTCATCTTTCATTCCTCCCATTCTTCAAGGGGGACGGAGAATTTCTTCTCAACTTCTTCCCTATAAGTGGGTCCGCCGTTGTAGGCGCAGAAGGGTATTATCCTACCGTCTGGAGTGGCATAGTGTATAACGCACCTTTTGAGCCTTTCCAGATCGTAGTTGTAGTCATCCTGGAAGTGCATACCGCCGACGAACATGGTACGCCAGGAGAACTTTCCGACCGCGTTTTTATCGCCCTCAGTGATGATATCTTCCATCACTTCTATCATGGTCAGACCGCCGGGCAACTCCTCTTCTTTAAGATAATCACCGAAGTACTTCTTGAAATTCTTTAACACGCTCTTCTGTTTTCCCTTTTCTGTTTTCAACTTGCTTCCGAGTTTGACGGCAGTTTTCCTTAAAAAGCTGTCCCACTCGTCTGCTTTTTCTTTCATCTCTTTCATCAGTCCTTCAACATCTAAGAAATCCGTGATAGGTTGGACTTCCCCGTCATCTCCTATTACGAGATAAGACGCAAGACCACAGTGCGGGTGAGAAGTGAAAGCTACCTGGGGCTCGTCTTTTATCACCGATACAAGTTGGGTTATCGGCGTAACGAAAGGTACTGGATAAAAATCATCCTTCGTCAGATAACCGGTCTGTTCCTGTAGGTCTATAGCTAGATCAGGTAGAGTATAGCGCTGTTTTTCCCTCTCCTCTTTAGATATACGGCCAGTGAAAGCTACGGGTTGATAATTCACTCCGCGCACTACGTCTCTATTCTTGATAGCAAAATCCAAGATACCTCCGACTTGATCGTCATTTATCGTTTTAACGATAGTGGGTACTAAAACAGTCGCTAGCGGTCGAGGACTTGTTTTCCTGCAATTCTCTATCGCCTTTTTCTTTACCCCTCGAAGATCCTTTCCCCTAGCTTGTACGTAATTTTCTTTTTTCAATCCGTCGAATTGAAGATAAACGGTGTGAAGACCCGCCTCAACACATTTTTTCGCAAAGTTCTCGTCTTTTGCAAGTTTTATCCCGTTCGTAGCGACCTGTATCTGTGAAAAACCCATGTCAGAAGCTTTCTTGATGACTTTAAAGAAATCTGGATGTACGGTCGGTTCACCCCCTGAGAACTGTACAGCAGTTGTGGGAACTGGCTTCTCTTCTCTCAGTGTCTCTAACATGTCGACAATCTGATCGAAGGAAGGCTGGTACACGTACCCCTGCTGATTGGCGTTAGCGAAACATATCGGGCAGTTGAGATTACACCTGTTGGTCAGATCAATGTTAGCCAAACAGGTATGACTCTTATGGATATCGCAGAGACCGCAGCTGTCTGGACAGCTTGTAGAACCTTCGATAGCTGGATTCTCAATTCCCACACCATCCACAGCCCACTTCTCTGCTTCTCTATACATCTCTACATCTGACCAATAAACACTTTCAAAATGACCGTGTTCTTCACATTCCTTTTTCATCACGACCTTCCCGCCCTCTTCTACGATATCTGCAGGGATAACTTCCTTACATTCAGGACATATCGATGCAGTCTTTTTAGGTAGACCTCTCTTAAGAGAGGACTCTTGGATCACCATATTATCACGATTAGACAGTTAGAACGGCAATTATTAAATATTTTGTAGCTGATATCGCTAATTATGAATGAAAGAAACGTCGAGATGGACGAGCTAAAGGAGGAATACGATTTGATAAGCAGTGGATTACAGAGATTTGGCCTCACCGAATATGAGGCAAGAACATACACCGCATTGGTCGCTCACGGTGTAGCGGACGCCGAAACAATAGCTTCGTCGGCGGATCTACCTAGAACTTCGGTCTACAAATCTTTGGATTCTCTTCATGATATGGGTTATGTCGTGGTAAGCGAAGGCAGACCCAGAGTTTTCAAGCCCGCTGACCCATTAGAGATCAAGAGCAGACTTTCCCGTGAACTCGACGATACCTTTGGTAGATTGAATACGATCTCCGAAATCCTTACCGAAAGGGGTGAACCACAACTCGTTTATACGATAAATGGGA
>JAGXLF010000090.1 GCA_018334835.1 Thermoplasmatota archaeon
ATCGTCAGCGTTCTAGGTCATGTCGACCACGGAAAAACGACTTTTTTGGACAGGATCAGAGGTACAACTGTTCAGGAAAGGGAGGCTGGCGCTATAACTCAGCATATAGGAGCTACAGAAATACCGATAAAGGTATTGAAAGAAGCCTGTTCGGAGTTGGGATGCAACATCGATTTCCGATTACCAGGTCTCCTTTTCATCGATACTCCTGGCCATCATTCTTTCATAAATCTCCGTTCCAGAGGAGGTGCTCTGGCAGACCTAGCGGTGCTCATAGTCGATATAAACGACGGCTTCATGCCTCAATCTCTTGAATCGCTCGACATACTCAAGAGAGAGAAAACACCTTTCGTTGTAGGAGCGAACAAATTGGACAAGATACCTGGCTGGCGTTCGGAGGATAAACCGTTCGTAAAAAACCTCGAGACCCAATCCGATGAAGCGAAGAGTAGGATGACCGACGCACTGTATAAGATGATAGGAGATCTGTACGACAAAGGTTTCTCCGCAGATAGATATGACAAGGTAGATGATTTTTCACAGAATATAGGTATCGTACCTATGAGCGCCGAGACTGGGGAAGGTATGGAAGATCTTTTGATGACTCTGATAGGACTCGCTCAAACTTATCTCGAAGATCAAATACAGGTGAAGGAGGGCCCGGGAGAGGGTACGATCTTGGAGGTGAAGGAAGAAACCGGTTTGGGCACGACCCTGGATACTATCATCCATGATGGAGTAATAAGAAAGAACGACCAAGTTGTTATAGGTACTAGGAACGAGCCAGTACATACCAAGGTCAAAGCCCTGATGAGGCCCAAGCCCATGGATGAGATAAGGGATCCCAGTGAAAAGTTCGAAGAGATAGACGAAGTAGGTGCAGCGGCAGGTATCAAGCTCGTTACACCTGATTGTGAAGGAGTACTTGCCGGCGCTCCGATAATGGTAGTCGGCGATAAAAGTGTAGAAGAGATCATGGACTTGGTCAGAAAGGAGAGCGAAGCTAATATAGAGACCGGAGACGAAGGTGTCGTAGTGAAGGCAGACGCTATCGGTTCACTCGAAGGTCTAGCCTTCGAACTGGAAGACGAAGACATACCCATATTGAAGGCCGGAGTCGGAGATGTCTCCAAGAAGGACATAGCTGATGCCGTTGCAATCGAGGAACCACTTTACAGAGCTATTTTAGCTTTCAATGTTGACGTTCTACCTGATGCGGAGGAAGAATTGAAGAAAGTAGATGTGGAGATATTCCAGCACGACGTGGTTTATAGGCTGGTAGAGGAATACGAAGAGTGGAAGGAAAAGAAAAAAGATCAGATCGAAAAAGAGAGAAGAGAAGAGATAGTTCATCCGGCCAAATTCCGGATTTTGGAGGACCACGTTTTTAGGATGTCTAAACCTGCGATCGTCGGTGTCAGAGTTCTTGCGGGCAATATAAGACCAGAACGAAGGTTGTTGAACAAGGAAGGAAGAGTCCTTGGAGAGATAAAGAGCATTAGGAGTGGGGAGCAGTCGTTGGATTACGCTGAGCAGGGTGACGAAGTCGCAATAGCCATCTCTGGAGTCACCGTGGGTCGACAGATAGAAGAGAGAGAAGAACTGTACGTTGATATACCTGAAGGAGATGCAAGAAAATTAAGAGATCTAGACCTGACATTCGATGAGGAGAGAGTCTTGAAGGAGATCAGGGAGATAAAACAGAAGGAAGAAGATTTTTGGGGTCTTTAAGCCATGATTTTTTTGTCGAATTAGAAAAATTATTAATATGATTTTATCTGTAATGCAGTTAATAATAATATCTTATGATAAAAGGTGATAAGGATATGAGCAACAATATAGAAGCTGAGGTTATCTATGAAACACCTATCGAGAATCAAAATATTGAGATAGTAGAGAGGAAGGGTATCGGTCATCCTGACAGCGTAGCTGATGGAATAGCTGAAGAGGTCAGCAAAGCGCTTTCGCGGATGTACCTTGAAAAACACGATAGGATATTACATCACAATACCGATGAAGTTCAGATCGTAGGAGGGCAAGCAAAACCCGTTTTTGGAGGAGGCGAAATACTAGAACCGGTCTATATCCTGTTGGCGGGTAGGGCCACTACCGATGTTAACGGCAAGAGATTACCTTATAAATCTACTGCTTTGAATACTGCAGAAAATTATTTGGAGGAAAATTGTCCTCACCTTGATGTAGATCAGGGAGTCATGCTGGACTGCAGGATAGGTAAGGGTTCGGTGGATCTTCAGGACGTTTATGACACAAGCCGGGAAAATGCAAACGATACCTCATTTGGGGTCTCGTATGCTCCGCTCAGTGAAACGGAAAAAGTATCGCTCGAGATCGAAAAAATGATAAATGGCCCTCTCAAAAAGGACCTGCCGGAAGTTGGACAGGATATAAAGGTCATGTCCGCTAGAAATAAAGATAGGATCGATATAACTATAGCTGCGGCTCTCATCGATTCTAAGACTCCTGATCCGGATCACTATATCAGCGTTATCGAGGAGTTAGAAGATAGAGTTTTGAATCATGCCTGCAAGTTCACTGAACGTGACATAAATCTGATGATAAATACTGCAGACGATTACGAGAACGACATATACTATCTGACCGTGACCGGCCTTTCTATGGAGAATGGAGACGATGGATCCGTGGGTAGGGGAAATAGAGTCAATGGTTTGATAACACCCTTCCGACCGATGAGCATGGAGGCGGCCGCCGGTAAAAATCCTGTAACACATATAGGAAAGCTTTACAACATCGCAGCTAACGAGATAGCTCAGAGGGTTTACGAAGAGGAGAAGGAAGGAGTCCACGAAGTGTTAGTCAGGTTGGTCTCTCAGATTGGAAACCCCATCACTGAACCCCAGGTTGCTAGTATACAACTTGTAGTGGATGATGAAGTGGACCACTCGGTAAGGAAAGATAACGCTGAAGCTATAGCGGAAGATCATCTTGAAAACATATATAGTTTGAAAGAAAGGATTTTGAAGGATGAGATAACCGTATTCTGATCGTCTTATTCCCCTAGGGCAAATCTTGCGAAGACTTTACAGTCCTTAACCATGTAGTCCAGCACAGCGTATTCATTGGGTTGATGAGCTAGACCTTTATTCGAGCACCATACTGCGGTTGGAATGTCTCTTCTTCTGAACCCTTTCGCTACGGTGCCTCCCCCGATGCCAGCTAAACCCGCTTCAACACCTGTAACCTCTTCGATAGCTTTTTTCAAATTCTGAACGACATCGGAGTCCTCCGGAGTTCGTTCTGGAGCCTCGCTTTCTTTTGAAAATTCGATATCTATTTCTGCATCTGTCTCCTCTTCTATCTGTTTTGTAGCGTTTTGAAAAGTCGCTTTTACCCTTTCAAGATCGATAGAAGGTAGAACTCGACAGTCGAAGTACTGTACTTCTTTTCCCGGTATAGAATTAACGTTTGGTACATTAGCCAGTCGTTTGGTAGGTTCGAAAGTGCTTTGAGGTGGAGAGAACAGTTCGTCTTCCTGTTGAAATTCATGGTGTAGCTCTTCATCTACTAGATTCTGGTACCTAGCGATGACCCTGTTAGCGTTTATGTTCTGGTCAGGAAATGCAGCGTGGCCCTGTTTTCCTTGGACTATTATCTTTACCCATAATCCGGCCTTTTCTACGATCTCTATCTTTTTACCTTCATCTTCACTGTGATCCGGTACGACGACCATATCGTCCTTTTTTATCACGCCTTCTTCTAGAAGATGACCTACTCCGTACTGACTTCCGGTCTCTTCATCGGATACCATGACTATCTTCATGTTGTATTCGGGTTTTACTCCCAACTCAGTAAGCGCTTTGACCGCATATATGCTGGAGATGAGTGCCTGACCGTTATCTTCTGCTCCTCTACCGTATATCTTCCCGTCTTCAAATACTGGATCGAAGGGATCAGTATCCCACTCTTCGAGGTCGCCTTCAGGGACGATATCCATATGGCTGACTATGACCAAGTTCTTGTCAGTCTCTCCTTCCTTGGTTGCCACTATATTGGGCCGAATTCCGCTCGGCACTCTATCGTCTTCAGCATCGTATCTTTCAACTGAGTCAAAACCGAAGTCATCTATCAGTTCTAGGATAAATTCCGCTCTTTCCTTTTCACCCTCGCCGTCATTTTCGGGCCCTATAGCAGAGATACGTATCATTTTCATCAAAGAATCTTTCATGTCCTCTTCCATCTCATCTACTTTTTCGAAAACTTCTTCCATGATCTCACCTTTTGATTTGAACAAGAAGAGTAAAAAGATATCTTGATATAAATGTTAGGCCGGAAGTGGATGATCTTTGTAATCTTTTTTCAGATCCTCCCCTGTGAGATCAAGATAGATCTGAGTGGTGGTTAGAGAAGAATGTCCCAACATCTTTTGGACACTTCTCAGGTTCATACCTGATTTAAGGGAGTGAACAGCGAAACTGTGCCTTAACATATGCGGATATACGTTCTTTTTTATGTTTGCCTTTTTAGCATACTTCTTTACTATCCTTTCGACTTGTCTGGTAGAGAGAGGTTTATCTCTCTGTGAGAGTATCAACACGCCTTCCTCTGCATCTCCTTTATAAAGCTGTACTAGGTCTAAAGTATCGTCATCTATCGGTACGATCCTGTCTTTGTCTCCCTTACCCCCTCTTATGGTTACCATGCCCTCTTCGAAATTTATGTCTTGGATCTTTAGTGAAGTGAGTTCTGAGACCCTCAAACCGCATCTGTATAATATACGGAGGATCAGTCTGTCTCGTATCTTTTCTCTTTCTGGTGCATTTAAAAGCTTTCTTACATCATCTTCCTTCAAATACTTAGGCAATTTTTTCCCCATCGATCCACCATGTCTGACGCTTTGTATGACAAAATAGCGTGGGGAAGATATAAAAATGTTTTGCACGATTCAAAGT
>JAGXLF010000023.1 GCA_018334835.1 Thermoplasmatota archaeon
TATCATCTTTTTCTTCACTCATCCGTCTCAAAAATAAGTTTATGATAATTAAGGTTATCCGAATACGAACATTTTAAACTCCTAAATTTTTCTTCATATCAATGAAAAGGAAATTGATGCGAGGGACGTAAGTCCCTCTTTACTTCGAAAGGCTGTCGCCTTCCTGCGTACCATGCAGGAATCAGACAGATTCCTTTGGTAAAAAGGAATTGGTATCAATTCCTTCAAATGCGAGGGAAGGGATTCGAACCCTTGGACCCCTGCGGGACAAGGCCCTGAACCTTGCGCCGTTGGCCTAGCTTGGCTACCCTCGCAAGTTGGAACGAGTCTATGAGTGAAACTTGCGTGTTAGTGGAAATCTTTTCCGCATAACTCGCAGAAATGAGAGAATGCGAATTTCGAGAGTGTTTAGGAAGCTTTGCTTCCTATCGCCACTCGCATTATGAGAGTGAGCGAGTAATTGAGGGGGAATGAGGAATTTATAATTCCTGCGCTACCCTCGCAGTGAGAAAGAGCAAAGCAATTCAGTATTGATGTCTTCCACACAAACACACAGAAACGAATCAATCCTACACTAACAGACCTTTTCACTCGTTTTTTACCTGACTAACCCTTTCTATTTCTTTATATTCAACACTTCTACTTCGAAGTACAGTGTTTTCCCTTTAACTTCGTCATTGAAATCGACAGTTATGTGGTCTTCATTAGGTATTATTATTCCTTGTCCATCTTGAGATTGTCCCATTCCCCGTTTCAACTGAGGAATGTTTGCAAATTTCTTATCATATACTGAGAGAAGTTCACTGTCGATAGCTATCGGTTCTCTAATGATGTGTTTGAGATTGATCTCTCCATATCCATTTGCTGCTGTAGAGTCGATAGATTCTACCTTTACTTTCCAACCGCCGGTCGGTCTGTATGTTTCTCCAGCTTCTGGTTCATTTCTCAATAGAACCCAATTTTTCCCTCTCGAAGTGATCACTTTATCCCATCCCCAGAAATCATCTTCAACCAACATGTTCTTCCTTGGTTCGCCGTATTTTTCCTGGAACTTTTCTACATCCATCTTTTCGTAGACTGGAACACTTTCGGTCTTTTGGATTTGATATCTCAACTTCTCAGAGGCTTTTCCGTACCCCTTCTCGGGTGGAACTGAAAATCGTTTAGATTCTCCTTCTCTCATCCCTCTAACATTTTCATTCCAACCTTCTATCACACCTTCACCTAGAGTGAAATTGAATGGTTCCCCGCGTTCTCTTTCTTGGTAAGTCAGAGTGTAAGCAGGTGACTTAATCCCTGGGATATCCGCGTAAGATGTATCAAATATCCGCTGACTGTCGTAGATCCTATCATCTTTTAGCCTACCGACGTAATGTATCTCTACATTATCGCCCTCTTCGGCTCTGACCTTCTCATCTGGTTCTTCCTTGAAATAGAACTCTCTCACGGCAAGGACTCCTCCTGTGGAAAGCCCTATCACGATCATGGCTATGACAAGTATCGAAATCCATTTCTTCATGTACAATCAGAGATAGAAAATGCGGAGGCATAATAAATCTTATGGAAGCGAAAACGGATAATCTTAAATATTGATTCGCATTAAAAACTTCGGAAGCATGAGTGTAGTAGTTATTGTAGGAACTCAATGGGGAGATGAAGGCAAGGGCAAGATAACCGATTATTACGCTGAAAGATCGGATCACATAGTCCGATTTCAGGGGGGTAACAACGCCGGTCATACCATAGAGTTAGAAGAAGAAAAATTCAAACTCCATCTCCTGCCTTCAGGAATTCTTCGAAATGATAAAAAGGCAGTTATAGGGAACGGCACAGTTGTAGATCCGAAAGTGCTGTTGGAAGAAATAAATAATTTAGAAAAGAGAGGTGTCGATACCTCTAACCTTGTCCTTTCTGACAGAGCTGCTTTGATCATGCCCTATCATAGAGCCATGGATGAATTGGAGGAGAACTTGAAGGGAAACCTGAAAGCGGGGACCACAAAAAAAGGAATAGGACCTTGTTACTCGGATAAAGTCGCTCGTTTTGGGATAAGAGTTATCGACCTTTATAATCCGGGATCTTTGAGAGATAAACTTGAAACCATCGTTCCTATCAAAAATAAGATATTCGAGGCTTTCGGGGAAGATAAGTCTTGGGATGTGGAAAGATTACATCAAAAGTACACAGATTATGGTAAAAAGCTGAAAGACTATGTGGATGACGTTTCGGTGCTATTAGATAACGCGATAGATAACGACGAAGATATACTCTTCGAAGGAGCTCAGGGCACTCACTTGGATATAGATCACGGCGTTTATCCCTACACGACATCATCTCACACTACTGCCGCGGGAGCCTCTTTAGGAAGCGGTATAGGCCCCATAAATATAGATTCAGTGATCGGCATAATGAAGGCTTACACTTCTAGGGTCGGGACCGGCCCTTTTCCCGCTGAACTCGAGGACGAGATCGCAGATTACATCAGAGAGAAAGGAGGAGAGTACGGCACGACAACTGGAAGACCTAGAAGAGTTGGCTGGCTAGACCTTGTCATGGTAAGATATTCTAGCAGAGTAAACTCTCTGACTGAATTAGCTGTCACCAATGTAGATGTGCTTTCAGGATTAGATGAAATAAAGGTCTGCACTGGTTACAGACACGAAGGGAAAAAGATAAAGGAATTCCCAGCCGATATCGAGAGGATCTATGATTACGAACCGGTCTACGAAACTTTTCAGGGATGGGAAGAACAAGACTGGGACACGATAGCAGAAAAAGGATACAGTGCCCTTCCAGAGAACGTCAAAGAATATTTGGAATATATCGAGGAATCTATCGAAGTTCCCATCACCCATATATCTATCGGTCCGAAGAGGCATCAAACTATAGCGAGATGATCTCGTATCAGGAAAGTTTGCTCTGTTCTTTCACCTTTTCTCTAGACTCCTTCCTCATCTCTTTAAAATATTCTCTGATATCCTCTCTCACCTTGGTCGGATAATTTTCGTTCAAACAGGCGAGACACAATTCATCCTTGTCCTTGGCTATTCCGGTCACCAATCCCTCTATTGTCTGATATGTCAACGAATCTGCACCGATATCCTTTCTTATCTCTTCTACAGATTTCTTAGATGCCTTGAGTTCTTCTTTAGTGGGGATATCTATGCCATAATAGCAGGGAGATATGATCGGTGGACATCCTACTAGAAAATGCACTTCTTCTGCACCAGATTTCTTCATCAGATTTACCAGTTTTTTCGAAGTGGTTCCCCGAACTATACTGTCATCGACTAATCCCACTTTTTTACCCTTGACCTCCTCGATGATGGGATTGAGTTTAGTCTTGACTGCGGTCTCCCTCGAGGTCTCGTCGGGCATTATAAACGTTCTACCGACGTACCTGTTCCTCATGAGCCCTTCTCGGTAAGGTATATCTAGTTCTTCCGCCAGTGCTAGAGCATAGGTCCGAGCGGTGTCCGGAACGGGCACAACGACGTCCAGCTTATGCTCGTTTTTACGCCATCTTTTTGCCAATTCACGACCTAATCTGAAACGTGCCTCGTAAACATTTATCCTTTCCATGGTAGAGTCGGTCCTAGCAAAATAGACCCATTCGAACATACAGTGTTTTGGCAGAACGTTCTTTATCTGTCTCGATTGGTAGGATCTATCTTCTTTTATCAGCATCGCTTCCCCGGGCGTTACGTCTCTCAGAACCTTGTAACCGAGGATATCGAGCACGGTGTTCTCTGAAGCTAGTGCCAAGCTAGTCCCATCTAGATTCATCCTTTTTCCGAAGACGAAGGGTCTAATCCCTCTCGGGTCTCTGAATACAAACATCCCCATCTCTGGTATGAGAGTGATGACCGAATAACTCCCGTTCAAACTCTCCATCGTCCTCTCAGCCGCAGAAAAAAGAGCGTCGCTATCGATCTCTTCTTCTTTTTTCAGCTCTTCGGCAAAAACGTGTAGGATGAGTTCTAGATCACAATTCGATTCAAGATTTAGGTCGTATTCATCTATCAGCTCTTTATAATTGACTATGTTACCGTTATGGACCATGCCCATCTCTATCGGTTCTTCAATTTTAAAGGGTTGAGCATCCTGCTCTATATTCGAACCGATGGTAGGATATCTTACATGTCCGAGCCCCCATTTGCCTGTAAGATCGTCCAATTTCTTTTGATCAAAAACTTCGTCTATCAAACCTTTGTCTTTTTCGAGCTGTGTATTTTTTCCATCTGCAACGTACATACCGGCTCCGTTTTGACCACGGTGCTGTATGGCAAAAAGACCGTTGTAGAGTTCGGAAGAGGCTTTACTCGTCCCCAAAATACCTACAATGCCGCACATATCCATCAACTTTAATACTCAAGTCAAGTAATCCATGAAATATAGGGTTTTTAAATCTATCGTTCGAGTCTTACATCATTGTTCACAGACTTTGATAAAATTCTTAAATATCTGTTCGCCGTATTCGGTATGGTCAACCTCGGGATGAAATTGAAGACCGTACAGTTTTCTCTCGCTGTGTTTGAAGGCCTGAACCAAGCAGGATTCCGATGAAGCTAGAAGTATCAGGTCTTCACCGAGCTCCTTGATCTCGTCGTTGTGAGATTCCCAAACCGTGAATTCTTTTGGAGTATTTACGAACAGATCGTCTTTTTCTACGACCTTCAATTCTGCTTTACCGTACTCAGGGTATTCGGCACTTCCTGTTTTTCCTCCAAAATGTCTCGCCATGTACTGTGCTCCAACGCAGATTCCGAGTATCGGAGAGTCGAATTCATCGAGGTAATCTGCGGTTCTGCCTAGCTCCATATCTCTATCACTTATCCTAGGCGCACCTCCAGAAAGTACTAATCCATCTACGTCTAATTCTTCCAAAGGCGTATCGTTAGAGATTATCTCAGAATCTACACTCAATTCATTTAGAGATTTCCATTCTCGGTGCGTCCACTGTCCTCCATTATCGACCACGTCTATCTTCATTTACATCAGTTCTCCATGTCTTCGATCATACTTTCTACAAATCTTAGGAATACTGGGGCAGGTTTCATCGGTCTCGAGAGGAATTCAGGATGGAATTGCGTACCTATAAAGAACGGATGGTCTTCGAGTTCGAGTATCTCCATCCTTTTTCCATTTGGGCTTTGGGCACTGAAGCACATCCCCTCTGCTTCTATTTCGTCCTTGTAGTCGAGATTTACTTCGTATCTATGCCGATGTCTTTCCATGATCTCACTTTTTTTGTAAATATCGTGAACTTTAGTCCCTTCTTCGATGACTATCTTTTCAGCTCCCAATCTCATCGTTCCTCCCATCTTGTCTATACCTCTCTGCATCGGGAGCAGGTCGATTACAGGATCAGGTGTTTTTTCATCAAATTCATAACTGTGTGCTTCTTCGTAACCAAGAATGTTGCGAGCGAATTCAACAACTGAGAGCTGGAATCCAAGACATATTGCCAGTATCGGAAGATCGTTGACCCGGGCATAGTTTATCGCGTTGATCTTTCCCTCGATTCCACGATCACCGAATCCGCCCGGTATCAATATACCGTCGATGTCTCCTAAGAGGTCATTAACGACATTTTTATCTTCTAGATCTTCCGACTCCACGTAATCTATATTTATCTCTGTCCGAGTCTCTGCCCTGCAGTGATTCAAGGCCTGTTCGTGACTCACATAAGCGTCTTCAAGATCGGTATATTTTCCTACCAATGCTATATCGATCTCCGAGGTAGGATTTTCAAAGTCTTCTAGAAATTTTTTCCAATCCTCCATCTTCAATTTAGAATTTTTAGGAATCTTCTCTTCATCTATCTTCGGATATAGGTGCAAACGGTCCATCACACACTCAGTAAGTCCCTCGTCATCTAAAATCAAAGGCACTCTGTATATATTGTTAGCGTTTGGAGAAGAAATCACCGCTTCTTTGGGGACGTCGCAGAAGAGTGAAATCTTTTTCTTCGTGGATTCCTCCAGCCGTTCCTCCGATCGACCGACTATTATATCAGGCTCGATACCTATCTCTCTGAGAGCTTTTACGGAATGTTGGGTCGGCTTTGTTTTCTGTTCGCCGACCACCTCTAGAACAGGTATCAATGTTGTGTGGACGAATAACGAATTGTTGTTCTCCTCCCCGACATCCATATGTAATTGCCTGACAGCTTCAAGGAAAGGCATGCTTTCTATGTCGCCTACGGTCCCTCCAAGTTCGATCAGAACGATGTCGACCTCTGTGTCTTCGGCGACATCCCATATCCTCCTGTTGATCTCATCAGTGATGTGAGGTATGATCTGTACGGTCTTTCCTAGATATTCACCAGATCTTTCTTTCTCTATAACGCTTCTGTACACTTTTCCCGTAGTTATGTTATCTTTTCCGCATAGATCTACGTCCAAAAACCGCTCGTAATTTCCCAGGTCCAAGTCGACTTCAGTCCCGTCGTCGAGTACAAAAACTTCTCCGTGTTCGAATGGATTCATCGTTCCTGCATCACAATTCAGATATGGATCGATCTTGATGGCTGTTACAGAAAAGCCCTTAGCCTTCAACAATTTCCCGAGAGAAGAGGTGACCACGCCTTTTCCTAGTCCTGACATGACTCCGCCCGTGACGAAAATAAATTTAGTCATCGTTACACGGGAAAAGGGAAATGGACTGCATCGGTTTAAACTTTTGCATTGGCATATCATAGAAACAACTGGTGTGCTCAGTCGGTACTTTTACTCCTCTCCCCTCGTTCTTTTTAAATAGTCTTAATTATCATTTAAAGGTGTGATATCATGGGGAAGAGTGTTCCCACTTTCAGAAAAGAATTAGACAGGATAGAGTCAGAGTGGAAAAAGTTCCGAAAAGCCCTCCGTTCTAGAGAAAAAGAGATGTTCGATGAACTTTTCAAAAAAGCAAAACAGCACGCCTCTGCCGCACAGTATCAGGCCAATCCTGATCCCATGGAGTCAGTATTCTTTTCGATAATACTGGAACAGCAGATGGAGATAGATAGATTGAAGAGAAAAATAGAAGACGAAGATCGGAAAGTGGATGAAGAGGTATTGGATGAAGGCTGAGAGGTCGTTAGTTAACGCGATCTCTTTTTTTCCTTCAAAAAATATATATGTTGATGATGTATATGTAAATAACAGATCTCGTTCGGTGAAAAGATGGATTTGAGCAGCACTTTACCGTATTTAGATGTACGGATCTTTGATCTCATAGTCTCTGCGTTGATACTCGTGATAGGTTTCTTTTTGGTCAAATTAGTAGTTTATTCTTTCAAGAAAAGTTTGAAAAAGAGTAAGCTGCCATCGCTGGTGATCGAATTCTTGGGCAGATTTTTGAGCGCTATATTTTACGTAGTTGTTTTACTCATTGCCATTTCTTTTGTGGGTGTAAACGTAGGTTCTGTTGTATTGGGATTTTCTGCCGTTCTAGGATTGATCTTGGGTTTCGGACTTCAGGACACGATGAACAATGTGTTTTCAGGTGTTTGGATCGCAGCCCTTAGACCTTTAGATATTGATGAAAGAGTTGAGGTCCAAGGTCAAGACGGTATAGTTACCTCTGTCGGTTTGATGGCGACTGAATTACTCAAGCCTGACAACACCAGGATAACGATCCCCAACAAACTGATCTGGGATGAACCGATAATAAATTATTCTAGAATGTCCGAAAGGAGGATCGATATCCCTGTTGGTATAAGCTATGATGGGAATGTAGATGAGGCGGTGAAAGTCGCCCTCGAATTTTTAGAAAATCATGAAGAAGTGTTAGATCAACCTGAACCTCAGGTTTCGGTAACAGATTTAGGAGACTCTTCGGTGAACCTCATGCTCAAAGGATGGACGGACAGGGAGAAATACTGGCAGGTCAGATTTGAGCTCACTAAGGGCATCTTTAAAGCTTACAACGAAGCAGATATAGAGATTCCATTCCCGCAGAGAGACATCCATATAGATGGTGATATGGTCTCGAAGAACGAATGAATTTGAGAAAACTAAGGACTCACTTCACTACGGATCCTTGAAGCCTTATCTTTTCTTTTATAGGCTTTCCTGAAATCACTATGAATCTCGATCTTGCATTGCACCGTATTGAGATTCGATTTTCTTCCTTAGGGAAGTAAGCTTGATCATTCGATATTTTTTCTTTCTCTTTATCCATGAAATCGATCATGATTTCGCCTTCATGTACATAGAGAAACCCTCGATAATTTTCTGGAAATTCTACTGACGTAAAGCATGCTTCTTCGAGTAGGACGTCTTGGTACAGAACAGGCGTATTCGTTTTTACTGGAGAATCTTCTCCGATGATCGTCTTTATCTTCGTTTTTCCTTCATGTTTCACTGGGATCTTCTCAGCGGTAACTTTCTGATAACTTGGTTCCGTTTCTTTCAACTCTTTTGGAAGATTGATCCAAAGCTGGAAACCGTGGCTTTGTTTTTCACCTACTGGCATCTCGGAGTGCTCTATACCTTTTCCAGCGGTGAATCTCTGTACACCTCCTTCTCCTATGGAAGAGTCGTTGCCCAAATTGTCTTTATGTTTGAATCCTCCTTCGATAATATAGGTTACAGCTTCAAAACCCGCATGCCTATGTCTGGGAAAACCAGCTTCTGGATCAACAAAGAACTCATCTAGAAGGACAAAAGGATCATAATGTTCAAGGTCTGTTGAAGGAAATAGTCTTCTGACTTTTGCACCAGATCCCTCGCTCTTCACTTCAGGTCTCAACAACTTACCTTCCATAAATTTCTCACCTTAAACCAGGCAGGAGGCTCCTTCCTTTAGGGAGGAGATGAATGCCACTTTCACTGACCCCCTCCTGCCAGATATTTAAGTAGTATATATACAATACTAAAATGGATGAAGAGAACTGTCAAGATCAAACTCTCCATGAATGAGCGAAAAGCTCTAGAAGAAACCATAAAGCAGTTCAAAAGGGCATGTCAGATGACTGTTGAAGAAGGTTGGAACGAGAACGGTCTCAACAACTACAAAAAATACAAACTTCAGAAAAGAGTCTACGACGAAATCAGAGAAACTACAGATCTGCAGGCCAATCTGGTAGTCAGAGCGATAGCCAGGGGTGCACAGGCAGTGAAAGGTTGTACCCAGCTATTTGAAAACGGCTTCAAAGCAAGCAAACCCAACTTTACCTCCGACTCGATAGCATATGATAAAAGAACACTATCAGTATATCCAGATGAAAAAAGATGCACCATATCAACGGTAAACGGGAGGATCGATGCCAACTTCGTACTACCGGAAGAAAAGAACGATTATTACAAGGAATACCTTGATGGTAGTTGGGAGATAACTCAATCTACAATAGAAAAACACGAGTATGAAAAAGAAAATTCATTTTATCTACATCTAGGACTGGAAAAAGAAGATGAAGAAATAGAGCACGAAGATCCGACCGTTATGGGAGTAGATCTTGGCATGAACAACTTGGCTGTTACATCAACCGGCAAGTTCTTCAAAGGCAACCAACTCGACCATAATAGAAAAAGGTTCGAAGAGATGCGTGGTAAGCTGCAGCAAAAAGGCACACGTTCCGCTCATCTGACCATACAAAGGATGAGTGAACGTGAAAACCGCTACGCCTGCGATACGCTACACTGTATCTCTAAAGAACTGGTCGAGGAAGCTGAAAGGAACGATGTCGACATCATAACCTTCGAAAATTTGAAGTATATACGCGAACGAATGCCCAAAAACAAGTGGTACCACGTTTGGGCATTCAACAAACTGTACCAGTATGTTGAATACAAGGCCAAAGAACGCGGTATTCAGGTCGAACAGATAAATCCAAAAAATACCAGTCGCAGATGCAGTAAGTGCGGACATACTGAAAAAAGCAACAGAAGTGGTAACAAATTCAAATGCAAACAGTGTGGTTATGAACTCGATGCGGACTACAACGCAGCCAAGAATATAGGTATCAAACTTCTCCAGCGACGGCAAAAGTCCTCTGCTGGAGCGGGCAACGGTCAGCTTGCCCTTAAGTCAGGAACGTTGAAGTTGAACGGAGACTATTCTCCTACCCTCTTGGGTCAGAAATGGAGTTCACTGACAAGCTCCCGTCCTTTAGGTGGGAGAAGCTGACCTATCTACTTAAAGCCAACTATTTCTATATATATTTGAGGTCCTGAGCAAAAACTTCCGTAAGGTCAAACTATATAAATAACACCCTTTCTCCTCGTTTAAATAGGAGAATAAAAGACGATGAATAACGATATACAAAAATTCGACGATATGTCTTTGAACGAAAAGACACTTTCAGCGTTGAAAGAAATAGGGTTCGAAAGTCCAACGGAAGTTCAGAAAAGTTCGATCAAGCCAGCGATCGAAGGAAACGACATCATAGTTCAAGCTAGAACAGGCTCGGGAAAGACACATTCTTTTTTGATACCGATATTTGAGAAAATAAAGGGGGATAGGGGAGTTGAAGCTATTATCCTTACGCCTACTAGAGAACTCGCTCAGCAGGTAGAGCGAGAGGCGAGCAAGATCGGAAAGCACCACGGTGTCGATACCTTAGCGATCTACGGTGGAGCAAGTATAAAATACCAGATCGATCATCTACCTAAAACTTCCTTAGTAGCCGGAACTCCTGGAAGAGTCATGGACCTCATGAGGAGAGGCGAACTCAAATTAGATAATATCGACTTTTTCGTCCTTGACGAAGCTGACAGAATGTTGGATATGGGATTCTTAGAGGATATTGAATGGATAATCTCCCGGACTTCTCAAGAGAAGCAGATCATGCTTTACTCGGCGACGATGCCGGATGAAATCGTTAGATTGGCTAACGAATATATGGAAGATCCGACGGAGCTCAAATTGAGCGAGGACGAGATATCTGCTAAAGGTGTGGCTCAGTACTACGTTTCGGTCGGAAGGAAGAACAAACTTTCAGTCTTATCTTCGCTTTTAGATAATGAACCGGGCAAGTACCTCATATTTTGCAACACTAGAAAATATACGCAGATACTATCTGACAGATTGAATAGACACGGTTACAAATCACATCCGATGCACGGAGATATGAGCCAGTCTGCGAGAACTAACACCATGAATAAGTTCAAATCAGGCAAAATAGATATCTTGGTTTCTACCGATGTCGCTTCTAGAGGTATAGATGTAGAGAATATAACCCATGTTGTCAATTACGATATACCGAAATACGAGAAGGACTACGTTCACAGGATAGGAAGGACAGGAAGACTGGGGAAAGAAGGTAAAGCCGTTACTCTCGTTACTAGAGATGAGATGGAGTTCCTTGACAGGATAGAGGAATTCATCGAGGACGAACTCGAACATCTTGAGCTAGATTCGGAAGGGAAAGTTAATCATAAGATAGATTATGACCATCATTCAGACATTTACGGTATGGTGACTTTCAGGTTCAAGGTCGATGAAAAGACAAGCAGGTGGAAGGTCGGAAAGAAAGTGCAGAAGCACGGGATCAGACACGATGAGATCGAGGTGAAAAACCTAGAAGAAAAATCTGGTGAAATCGAAGTGGTGCGTTCAAAAGCAGAAAAAATACCCAAAATTGATTATTTCGATGAAATAGAATTGGTGGAAAGAGATCCAAGGAAAAGATAGATGGCCTATCCCTCTTTCATTCAATAGAAAGGTTTATCACATCGCAATTTTCGCAGTACTCTAATCTCATCTCTTCGGAATCGTGAGGTTTTTCGAGCATCTCATTTTTTTCCAAGATGGTATTGAGTACAGTTATGATGCCTTCCTGACTTTCACTCTCCCCCCAAGAGAACTGGAGGACCTTCATGGCTTCGTCGCAATTTTCACACTGGGACCCCGATTCGGCGTTTTTGAGATACTTTTTCAACTCTTCCTTTGACATGTTATATAATTCACTTCCCCCTATTTTTAATTTTTCTGCGTTGATGTCAAAAAAAGTAAATCAGATGCTTTCAATATGGAGATATGAAGTTGGTGATAGCTGGGGGTGGATTTTGTGGATCGATCCTTGCAAAAAAATTTGATTCAAGAGATGAGTTCGATACTACTCTGATCGATGAGAACGGATTTTTCGAGTTTTATCCCACTCTTCCAAGATTACTCACCGATCCCGATTATGAATCTAAAGTAAGATTGAGATTAGATTCCTTTCTGTCAGATACCAACTTGATAGAAGATAAAATGGAAAAAATAACTCCTGAATTTGTGGAAACATCTGCAGATAGGTTCAAATTCGATTATTTAGTGATCTGTACAGGTGCAAATTATCCGATAAGATTGGATAACACAGAAGATGTTTTTACTGTGAATGATGTCACCAGTTCATTGATGATACACGAAAGACTTGAAAGATCAGAAAGTGTCTTGATAGTCGGTGGCGGATTGATCGGTGTCGAAGTCGCTTCTGAACTGGCCGCGGATACAGATAAAAAGATCTGCTTAGTTCATCCTCATTCGAGACTCATAGAAAGGAATCCAGTGTCCGCCTCTAAATACGCAGAAAGATTTTTGAATGAAAGAAACGTACGATTGATTTTCAATGATAAAGTGGTCACAAATGAAGATAATTTCTACACTGAGGATGATGAGATGATTAAAGCGGATATAGCGATATGGTGTGGAGGTTTGGGATTCGATGTGTCTTTTTTACATGGTTTCGATGGTTCTATATTTTCTGATCATGGTGGATTGAAAGTCGATAGATATCTTAGGCTCGAAGAACATGACAAGATATTCGTTGGCGGAGATATAACCTCTGTATCCGAGGAAAAAACGGGACATAACGCTGATAGACACGCACGACTGATATATCAGAATATCATAAAACACTCAAAAGGAAAAAGATTGTCTAAATATCAAACAAAAGAATTTCCATTATTGATAAGTCTAGGAAGGAAAGACGGGATATTTACTTTTCGCTCTTTCTCGTTCGCAGGTCCTTTGCCCGCATTAGCTAAATATATTTTAGAGAGAGCGGCGATAACTAGATTGCGCCTCTAGATCTCTGCCATCAATTGAAAAAGAAAACCAATCATCAAAGACACTGAGAAAAGGACATATAGAATAAAATTGAGTTTAGATATTTCTCTCATCAAGGTTTTATCTTTTTCTTCTTGAGACAACTTTTTAAACAACAAGGGAAGTAGAAAACCATGTGGTATCAGTGCCACCAATAAGAATCTACCGGGATTCAAAAGAAATGAAACGAAAATTACATTGATAAGAGCGAGTATGTGTATAAATAAAAGACCGTAAACGCTTTTTTCGAGCCCCATCCTAGCTACTAGTCCTCTCTTTCCGGCAGCTTTGTCGTCTGGTAGATCGACCATCTGCCCCATCCAAACTATGAAAAGAGTGCTTAAACCGGTGATCGGCATTATTGATATTATGTATGGGTGAAATCCAACGTTCTGTCCGATCGCTCCGAGTAAAACAGCTAAAGGGCCAAAACCAAACCATACCACTATTTCTCCTAATCCTCTATATGCAAATTGGAAGGGTCCAGCGGTATAATATTTGCTCAAAAAAACAGAGACTAAAAAGATGAAAGTCAGCGTCGGCCAAAATTTACTTTCTGATATCAAGAGCAGTCCGAAATATCCTATGGTTCCTAAAACAATACCAGTTCTAGCTAGCGTTAACATGCTTTTTTCCATATCAGGGTGATTCACTAAAATACCAGAACCCCCGCTGAATTCATTTTCAGCAGATCTAGAAGTGTCCGCTCCCTGTTTGGTATCGTATATATCGTTATAGACGTTGGTAGTAACGTGTAAGCTGATGCCCAAAAGCGAAGCAAATGTCAGTCCAAGCAGATTTAACCTTCCTGTTATGTGAACAGAGAGGAGCGTGCTGATCGCCAACGGTACTACGATCGCAAAAAGAAATGGTGCTCTAGCCATCTCTAAAATATTTGGTTTTTTAGACATAGTACCCTTCTCGCCTACATCTAATAAATCAAAAGTGTGTTTAAGGTTTTTGATAACCGCAGATGACACAATACAACCCGTAAAACCAATAAAGATATATATGCCTCGGACAATAGGGAAAACGATACGATGTTTGTAGCTGACGACCTTGCGGCAATCTTATTGATTATAGGTATAGTGGTACTAGTGATGACCGGTTTGTTCATGTTCGGATTGGTTGGGCTTGGGGCAATTATGGTTGTAGGCCTAGTGGCTATCTTAGCCTCAGCCATTGGAGTTATAGATGGTGGACTCGATTACCTTATGGAACAACTAGGACTAGAACTAGCAGCGGGAGCAATTCATATGCTTTCGATCGTAGGCCTATAAAAATACCAAAAACTTTTCATTTTTTTACTTTTTCATATTTGTAATAATCCTTTGAGTTTACTCAATATCGTTTTACAAAGGTTGATCGATATCTCTATATCCTCGGTATCTTTGCGGATGAACAAGGGATGAGTCTCAAATGATACAACGTAACCTGCAAACCCATCAAATATATATAGTCTCCATACCATCATAGGTTGGGATAATATGGAGATCTTTGGTATAAGTTTATTGACTATTTTACTCGTGATCGGATTAGTGTTGCTGTTGACACACTTGTTTATGACGCTTGGCACTGCTGCCCTAGGAGTGATCGCGCTTATTGGGATCATAGGAGCGATATTCTTTGGTGTTGGATTTATAGAAGTGGTATTTGGTGGAGTAGAAGGTCTTGCAAGCTTTATATGGGGCCTTATAGAAGAGGGTTTTGGTTTAGAAATAGTGACAGGGGATATACATATCCTTTCATTATTTTGGCTATAGAATTAATTTCTAAAATTTCATTCTCTGATTTTTATTTTTTATCTATTTTATTTATAGTATGCTCTCTCTCATCTAATTCTTCGATATGAGTGAAGAAAAAAATGTAGGGTGAGCCTCTCGGTAGATTAATATGAGGAAATTTAAAATAACACAAATAATCGTCTTATATCTATGCCTAGTAAGGTACAAAGACTAAAGGTTTTCACACTAGTTTTCCTATTGATTTTCTCTGTTTTTTCCTTTGTAGGAGAGGGTACGGAAACATTTGAAGATGAGGAAGAAAGTTTTGAAACAAGGCTTCTTGTCCGAAAAAGAGGAATCGATGCGATCCGGTTGCAGGATGATTCCCGATATACGGTGAGAGAGGAGTATGACTCTTATCTGTTGTTAGATACGACATGCGAGGGAAAAGAGTTACTTGAAAACAAAGGCGCGGTCATAGAAACTCTTAGCAACCGCAATTATGTGAGTTTACAGTCTTATTCCTTCGATACTGAAAGCGGTGTGCCCGAAGTTCCAGAAGAGATGGAGATAGAAGAGTATCCTAGTGATGAAAGAGGTTACTATATCTTGCAGTTCATCGGCCCGATAAAAGACGAGTGGAAAGAACAGCTTGAAGATACGGGTGTTGATCTCCATGGATTCAGACACAGGTTTAACTTTATAGTAGAAATGGATAGCGAAACAAAGAGGGATGCGGAAGATCTACATTTCGTGAATTGGATCGGTATTTATCAGCCCGCATACAGGATCGATCAGGAGCTGTTAAAGAGATCTGGAAGGTTAGAATTGGAAGTACATACCTTCGAAGGTGTAAACCTTATGAGAGCAGGTGATAAAATAGCTGATCTAGGTGCGGATATACATCTTATTGGAAAAAACAAGATAAGCTTAGAGATCGAAAGCGAAAAGATCGATGACCTTGCTAATTTACCTGGCGTGAAGTCGATAAGAGAGGAGGTTAAAGACTATAGATTATTCAATGATGATACCACCTGGATAACTCAGACGAATGAAACAGATAATAGAAAAGTTACGGAGGAGGGGGTAACGGGCGAAGGTGAACTTATCACGGTCATGGACAGCGAATTGTATATGGAAAATAGTGGGCACCAGATGTGGGAAGATCCTGATGGAAACGAAGTGGGAGATGAGCATCGTAAAGTTCAAGGATTTTATGTTCCTACAGGGAGCGATGCCGACCTAGGGGAAGGTGAATATCATGGAACGCACGTAACAGGTTCAGTATTAGGTGATGCATATCTTTATGATGAATATGATGAAAACGACGGTAATGCTATCGGTGCAAGATTAATTTTCCAAGATATAGGTACTGAGAATGAAGAACTAAGCCTTCCTCCCGATATGTATGCCGATGCTTATGGGAGAAGTTATGAGGAAGGAAGTAGAGTCCATACAAACAGCTGGGGAGGGGAGTCTGGTTATGGAGATGATGCGGCAACTGCTGACGAATTTATTTGGAATAATAAAAATTTCACAATATTGTATGCTATGGGCAATGAAGGCGATGAGGAGAACAGTTTGACCGCACAGGCCGAAGGAAAGAACGTAATCAGTGTAGGTGGAGCTATCAACGCTCCCGATCAAGAGGAGGTGGCTGAATTCAGCGGTAGAGGGTACGCTGATGATGGCAGGATAAAACCGACATTACTTCATATCGGTCAATGGGTCACCTCTGCAGATCGATCTAAAGACGGATACAAAACCCTGTCTGGTACGAGTTCGGCGACACCTGGAATCGCGGGTCAGGTCGGTCAAATCAGGCAGTATTATAGTGATGGGTGGTATCCAACAGGCAGTCCTGCTACAGAAGACGGTTTCAATCCAAGCAATGCATTGGTTAGAGCGACCCTGATAAATGGAGCAGTTGAGATTTCGGGTAACGGGGCTTATGAAAATGATGCTAGATTTCCGAACAATGATCAAGGTTTTGGAAGGAGTAAACTTGATAGAGCACTACATTTTGAAGGGGATGAGAGAGGATTAGAAGTCTTCGATTCCTGGAACGAAAATTTAGAGCTCAAAACTGGTGAGAGTTGGGAAACAGATTTACATGTCGATGATCCTGATCAAGAGTTGGAGATCACTTTAGTTTGGAGTGATTATCCTGGAGAAGGAGATAACGGACCGCTAACTCCCTTTGAGGATGATCCAGCAATTGTGAACGATCTTGACCTAGAAGTGACTGCACCCGACGGAACCCGATATGCAGGTAACGCTTTCACTGGTTTCAATCCAGGATATTCCGAACCAGATCCTAATAGTAATCCTTGGAACGGCCTTAGAGATGAAGAGTATGACGGTTTAAATGTAGAAGAAAACTTACTTCTATTACCTGATGAAAATGGAGTAGAGATCGGTACCTACGAAATCAATGTTACAGCCCATAATATACCAGAAGGAAATCAGCCGTTCGCATTAGTGGTTAGTGGTGGAATGACCGGTCAAGGTCCTTTCTCACCAACAAAACCGAGTCCAGAAGATGGAGAAACAGGAGTAAGTACTGATGTGAATCTTAGCGTACACGTCGAACATACTGAAGATGAAATCATGGATGTTAGATTCTATAATGCAAATGATGATGAACTAATAGGTGAACGGAATGATGTAGAGAGTGAAGAGCGCACAGAGGTTAAATGGACTGATCTTGAGACCGCTATGACTTACCAGTGGTATGCTGTTGCTGAAGATTTAGATGGAAATACGGCAAAGTCGAAGACGTGGAAGTTCATGACTGAAATTGTCGATCAACCCTATTTCTTGGTCAATGTCACATCCCCTGAAGACGGGTCAGAATTCACCGAAAGTGAGATGATCAACGTTGAGTATAAAGTCGAGAATATAGGTGATACAGAAGGAGAACAAGATATAAGGTTTACAGTTCATGAGGAAGTGACGGATGAAAAGATCTATGAAGATATCTATGATGATTTATATCTAGAATCCGAAGAGACACAAACTGGTAATTTTACTTGGAATCCAGGAGAAAAAGGTGGTGGAGAGTACGAGTTAAGAGTGGAGAGCGAAAACACCTCAGATTCGATCACGATAACTACGGTAAAAGAATTGGTGGATTTCTTTGAGGTCGAGATCACGTCACCTTATGATGGTGACAAATTCGAAAAAGGAGATGAAGTTACAGTAGAGTTCTCGATCACGAATACTGGCGATAAAGAGGGTACACAGACGATAGTCTTTACCGTAGATGGTGATGAGGTAGATACAGTGGAAATGACGATCGAAGTAAACGAGACTGAGGAAGAAGAGTTCATTTGGACGGCTGAAGAGTCAGGAGAGTTTGACTTGAAGGTTGCCAGTGAAGATGATGAAGATGCGATAACAGTGACGGTGGAAGGAGAAGGAGGATATATCATAGATGAGATTTTAGAGATACCAGGGTTCACCACGACGATTCTACTGTTTAGCATGGTACTTGCTGTAGCCATCTACCAGAAAAAAATTGAGGAGCGATGATAAGTCTATTCCGTACTGAGGAAGCAATAACCAGTCAATAGCTCAACACAAGAGATGATGCGAGAGACGAAAGAAACAAAATCAAAAATCATCTTATATATTCTCTCTAAAGAATTTTTCAGACAAGATAGTAGGTCTATCTAGGTTTTGGGATGTAGGGAATTATTGAGTTGATAATCGATTTTCCAAATGTATTTATAGCTTTACTATCAATACATAAGAGATGATA
>JAGXLF010000024.1 GCA_018334835.1 Thermoplasmatota archaeon
TAGTAGGTTATGCTCTTTTCAAGGAATTTGAGGTGATGGGATAGATGACCGAAGAAGATATCCTTAAATGCCCTACCTGCGGTGCTACGGTGGAAGAAGGTGCTACAGAATGTCCCCGGTGTAAGCACCCTCTCTCAGAAGAGGATCTTTCACCAAAGGAAAATGTCCTTAAATGCCCTACCTGCGGTGCTACTGTAGAGGAAGGTGCTACAGAATGTCCCCGGTGTAAGCAACCTCTCTCAGAAGAGGACCTTTCACCAAAGGAAAATGTCCTTAAATGCCCTACCTGCGGTGCTACTGTAGAGGAAGGTGCTACAGAATGTCCCCGGTGTAAGCACCCTCTCTCAGAAGAGGACCTTCCAACAGATAAAGAAAATATGGGTGAAATGAAGGAAGAAGACGTTGTAGATGTAGAGTCCATAACAGAAGATCTCAAAACGATCGTTGGTGAAGATGAAGAAATGGAAGGAGAAAAACTTGAAGGCATGCTCCAGAAACCGAAAAGAGTGGTCATGGGAAAGGAGGATGACTGGAAAAGTATAGGAGATATTGTTCCTGTTTTCGGCTCGTTTTTGATACCTATCTTTCTGGTAACCTTCGTTTTGTTGGAATTCATATTGGTTCTGATAGACTACACTTCCTTTTATCCCGCTCAGGCACTTTACTATTTAACCCCGTTACCCTATTTGGGACTTTCATCGATGTTTTCATTGACTATTTCTCTCATGGTCACTTTTGGCCTTTTCTTTACCACCTTGAGAGCATATGACTTTAGCTCACGACCTGGTTTGAAACTAGACAAAAGTATGCTCCTGATATCGGCGTTCTTTTCTATTATCATATCTGTTTCGCTTACAATTCATATATCTTACACTCAGTTCTACTCAGGCATATCATTGACTTTGGTCTTTTGGATCCTGGCTTTTTTCGTGCTGGTTACACAGTTTGAACTACTTAGGAAAAAATATAGTGTCTATCCGAGAATTAAAGAGAAAAAGGCATGCCCCAACTGCCTTGCTCTGATTGATTTAAATCTCGGAGAGTGTACTGAATGCGGGTCAGAAGTAGAAGTCCTGGAGAAAAGTTGGATGGAAGGGGAGGAGGAAGGGATTCGTCAAGTTGTTGCTGGTCTACTTGATTCTATTCGAGGGATATGGTCTCCTCCCTCAGAAGAAAAGGAAGTAATAAGTGAAGAGATAGAGGAAGAAGAAGTTTGTCCGAGCTGTGGTTCGGTTATTCCTAAGGATGTAGAAGTATGTCCTGAATGTGGTGAAGAGCTAAAACTATACGAAGGATTTGAAGAAGAGGAAGAAGTGGGAGTAGAAGAACTTGAAGAGGAGGAAGCAGTAGGTGTAGAGGAAGAACTAGAGGAACTAGAAGAGGAAGTGGAAGTAGGGGAAGAGATTCCACCGCCACCTACAGAGAAAGAGACCTTAGAGTGTCCTGTATGTGGTGCAGAGGTGAAAGAGGGTGCTACAGAATGCCCTGAATGTGGTGAAGAAATAAAACCATACGAAGAAGAGGAAGTGGAAGAAGCTCCCTCTATTAGGGACCGGTTGTCATCATCTATTTCTTCTCTCCATAAGAAATTCCAGAAAGTTCCGAAATTCATTACTAATTTGATTTATCCGGAAGAAGAGAAGGAAGTAGAAGAAGAAGAAGCAGTGGGTGTAGAGGAAGAACTAGAGGAACTAGAAGAGGAAGTGGAAGAAGAAGTAGAGGAACCGGGAGTAGAAGAACTTGAAGAAGAGGAAGCAGTGGGTGTAGAGGAAGAACTAGAGGAACTAGAAGAGGAAGTGAAAGAAGAAGTAGAGGAACCGGGAGTAGAAGAACTTGGAGAAATGGAAGAGATAGAATACGAAGCAGAGGAGCTAGAAGAGGAAGAGATTCCACCGCCCTCTCAAGAGGTAGAAACCTTCGAATGCCCAATATGTGGTGCAGAGGTCGATAAAGATGATACAGAATGTCCAGACTGTGGGGAACCTTTCATAAAAGAGGAATTTGAGGAAGAGGAAGAAGAGATATTCGAGTGTCCTGTATGCGGTGCAGAGGTTGGAGAAGATACCACCGAATGTCCGGAGTGTGGTGAACTTCTAGTAGAAGAAGAGAAAAAGGAAGCTGTTGACCGACTCACCAAAATATCTGGACTTGGAATAAATAAGGCTACAAGACTTTATGAGGAAGGCTTCAGGAGTCCTAGAGATATTTTAGAAAGGGGCATGAAGGGTCTTGCAGGTATCGATCAGATCGGATTAAAAACAGCTAGTAAGATAATAGACGAAGCAGAAAAACTAGTAGAGGAGGAAGAAGAAACTGCAGAAGAAACTGGTCTGGCTGAAGAGGAACTAGGGGAAGAAGAGGAAGAAGAGGAAGAAGAGGAAGAAGAAGAGGAAGAGGTAGAGGAACTAGACGAAGAACTGGAGAAGGAATTAGATGATTTGGTAACGGAATTGGACGAGGAAGACTTAGATTTAGAAGAAGAGGAGGAAGACGAAACCGCCGTTTTCGTGTGCCCTATTTGCGATGCAGAATTGGAGGAAGATGTTGATGAGTGCCCTGAATGTGGAACAGTTTTTGTAGAGGAATAATCAAAAATTCTCATTTCATATCAAGCCTCATGAGTTGCGCTCTTTGAAAATGCGTGACTCTCCCTTCTATCAGTACGGATATTTGTGATTAACTAACCCCGCTCTGAGAAAATCTTTTTATAGTTTAATTTAACCTATACTATTAAGATGAGCGCTGAAAAAAAATCTTTTGAAGAGATAAGAAAAAAGGCGGTAAGATCCCTGATCTCTCTCAGGATAGATACCGAAAAGGCCGACCAGATAGGAAAAGAGCTTTCCCAATACGATTTTGTGGAGGACGTACTCCTCCTGACAGGGAACATCGACATGATGTTGAAAGCACATTTCGACGACTACGACCACATGAAAAGATTTTTGACCGTCCAATTGACAGATATTGATGGCGTTGGAGACCCGACGTCTATGATGATCGTCTCCTCTTACAAGGAGAGGAACAAATTTTTGAAGGCAGACGAACTTGAAGCGGAGTGAACGCTGAAAACCGTTAGGGACACTCCCCTCGGTAATAATAGAACGGGTACAGGAGACAAACCCTCGATCTTTCCACTGGTGGGTAGAGGATAAAAAAAGTTGATATCAGGATGACGACCAAAGTCGTTCTTTATGGATGATTGAAAAAAAACTTGAGTCGTCTGAAAAGAAGACTTCTTCAATTTACTCCTATCCTTGTCTGGTAGGAAATGACGAGATAGTTGGCTCTGTTACTTAAGGACATGGCTCTACTCTACAGATGTTACTTCTCTAAAAGAAGTGAGGAAAAAATATGCTGATAATGGAATTTGACGCTTCATGTAGAGAAAATCCCGGTGGTCCAGGTGGTTATGGAGTAGTCATCAAAAGAGATGGAAAAATAATCGATGAACTAGTCGGTCCACTGAAGAACATGGACGACATGACGAACAATAGGGCGGAATATCTAGCCCTCATAATAAGTCTGAAGTATCTCAAGAATCGGTATCCTGATGAGCCGATCATCTGTAGAGGGGACTCTAGACTCGTGATAAGACAGATGGTCGGGGAATCTAGTGTAGATAGTGACAGTCTTTTCGATCTGTGGAAAAGAGCTTCGAAGGTAGCGGGTGGTATGGACATATCGTTCGAATGGATAGAGAGAAATGAAAATAAAAGGGCGGATGAGCTGAGCAGGAGAAAGACAGTGCCGAAGTGAACTCCCCACTTGGCAGCTCTGAGGAGCTTTCTGAAAATAAAAACGACATCTAGATGGTTTCTTTAGTCAGCCTGTTCATGAGATTTAACATCATCCTTCTCACTTTCCTCTTCCATCGGTTTGTCTTCTACTGATTCTTCATGTGGTTCTTCCTGATGTGTTTCTTCTTGGTAGGGTTCTTTCTCCTCGAAGGATTCGATTCGTTGAAATTTCCAGTATAATAGACCTGTAATTATGATGATCACTATGACGATCGGAATCAGATATATAAGCCAATTACCGCCTTCTTCATCAGTCGGATAGCTTTCTATGTCTGTTGGGTCTGTATTGTTTTGGAACTCTTCTAGATTGGTATGGCCATCTCCGTCTTTGTCTTTGTTAGCATCAGATGGATCGGTTGGATCCAAGCCGTATTTTACCTCCCAGTCATCAGGCATGCCGTCACCGTCTGTATCCTGCACAGTATCAGTTTCAATAAGAATAATCAAGCCGACATCTTTGGTAGATTCGTTTTCAACAAAGATCTCTCTAGTATATGTTTCGTAGCCTGACTTTATTACCATTAGTTCTCTTTCTCCAGAGGTAACTTCAACTAAGAAATTCCCGTCTGTATCGCTAGTTACATTCTCCCCAGAGTCAAAAATCACGTAAGCTTCTTGGATTGGATCATCTTCGGAATCTATTACCTTTCCTTCTACAGTACCGGGCGCAGTAGAATCAACCGTTATCTTCCTGGTAGAAGTGGCCTCGTTTCCAGCATCATCGGATACAGTCAATCTAACGGTGTAATCGCCCACACTATCGAAGATATAACTCTGAGTAGAACCGTACAAGACCTCTCCTAGTTCTTCGATCTCCCAGGTATAATTCACGATACCTATATTATCATATGAGCCATCGCCTTCGAGACTAACTGTGTCTCCGACTTTTACTATATTCGGGACCTGCATGGATATGACCGGAGGGTCGTTATCTATTACATTTACCTCGGAGATCTCTGTAGATATCCATTTTGTGGAATCATATCTCACATGGTATGAATAAAGGAGCGTCTCAGCATCATCTGGTATATCTATCGAAGTGGACCATGCATCATTTGAGTAGGGAATGGATTCATTATGATCTACAGCACCGTTGAATCCCCACTCGAAGTAGACAGTAGATACTCTAGGATCCTCATTCACACCCATTTCTAGAGTAAAACTGTCTCCCGTCGTAGGTGTTCCAGATGTAAGATTAGTTATCTCTAGAGAAGTAACAGCAGACGTAGTGAAGGAGTAATAATCTCCACTATTATCGTCCTTGACCTTGTTTCCTACGGTATCGTTCGAAAGCACCTCGAAGTAATAAGTGGTGTTGGGTTCCAGCCCCTCTACACTTATCGTGTGAGAGGTGACGAATTCTAGATGATATATCGTAATAGCATCTGAAAGATCGGAATGTAAAGAGTAGTTGATCATACTGTCGCTGGGTTCGTCCGTCTGCCAGGTTATATTGACTGAATTGGTGGTCATATCTACAGCATCGACAGACGATATCACGGGAGGTGTATCATCCAAAGGCCACGGCTCCATCAGTGGATACTCGTCCGGGCTCGAGAAACCGTAACTTGAATCTCCTATACCGTCCCTTCCCGAGAGGTTCTGACCCGGTCCTGAGAACTGGTCAGTACCGCCATAATCGTCCCAGTAGTTACCTCCGGAGGGATAGCCGTTGTCCCATGTGTTGCCAATGCTTATCCGCCTGTGGTTGGTATTGTTGATGAAGTTGTTGTGGTATATCCGGTTGTTCCCGCAGTCTGAAAGATATATTCCGTAGTCATCGTTGTCCCTGAGCGTGTTGTTGACTACCATATTATGATCTGAGTAGTAAGAATAGATGCCGTTAGAATTATTAGATATGTGGGTAGCCTCTATCTCGTTGTAGGCCGACTGGTACAGCCGTATCCCATACCGAGCGTTGTTATCCAGGATATTGGAACTTATGGTGATATTATCGCAGTAACCGAGCTGTATGGCTATGTTCGTATCCGAGATCTGCAGGCCCTCTACGAGTATCTCCGAGGAGTTAGCCAGTATCACCTGACCAGCGTTCGAGACGGACCCGCTGTGCTGGTCCTTCATGTAGACCAGAGGTTCACCGTTCACTACGTTGGACGTATCTATCTCATGGGTGCTCCAGTGTTCTACCCACCCGGATACATGCACTCCGTTGCCGGTTATCTGGTTACCTGAAAGAGTTATCTCTGTACTGTAGTCGAGCTCTACAGCCGAGATGTTGTTGGAATCCAGTTGGTTGTTCGATAGGGTCACGTTTTTGGAATCCTTCACGTGGATGCCGTTCTCTTCGTTGAGAGCAACGGTATTATCTGACAGGGTGTTGTTATCCGACTCGTCCAGATATATACCGTGTAATCCGTTGAGCCTGGCTGTGCTTCCTGAAACCACGTTCTCGGATACACCGCTCAGAAAGATCCCGTTGTTCGTATTCTCTTCAGCCGTATTGCCCGCCAAAATGTTATGATAAGAACCAGACAGGTATATCCCGTCCTCGTTCTTCTTCACTATATTATCGTTCAGCTCGTTATGAGATGAGCCGTCCAGACGTATGCCTTTCATCTGGTTCGAGCGTAAAGTGTTATTATGCACGGTCGTGTTGGTGGTAGAATAAAGGGTTAAACCGTAATTGTTGTTCGACAATGTATTGAAACCGATATCGCAGAGATCGGATTTTATCCAAATACCGTTTTCATTCACGGAGTATTCGACCACGTTCTCCGTAAGGGTATTGTTGAAACCAGCGTCAACACGGATACCCTGATAACTGCTGTTCTTCACCGTATTTCTTGTAACGGTGTTGTTATCGCCGTCGATCAAAAAAACGCCGGCATAGTTCTCTGAGATCATATTGTTATTGATGATATTGTTGTCCGTCCCCATGACCTCTATCCCGGGTTGAGAGCCCCCTTCGATCGTATTTTCACCGATATAGTTGTGGTCACTGTCGTCTATCAGATAAACACCCTCCGAGCCGTTCGAGATGGTATTATCTCTTACCTGGTTTCTCGGACTGTACTTGAGATATATGCCGCCCATGTTTGTATCTTCAATATCGTTGTCCTTGATCATATTATAACTGCTGTATCTCAGATGGATAGATTCATCACCAGAATGATAGAATTCGTTGTTTTTAACGGATGAGTCGTACACCTCAGACAGATATATATCCCGACCAGAATTGTCTGAAAAATGATTACCGGTCATGGTGTTGTATTGTGAGTTTTTTACATAGATACCGTTGGCGCTGTTCTCGACCAATCTGCTGTCCCTCACCACTATATCATCTACGTTTTGGATGAAAACCGGAGTGGAGAAATTGGTGATCGTGAAATTATTTATCGAAACAAAAGAAGCGTCTACGTCGTAACATATGCCGCTGCCGTCACCCACCAAAAAGGTCTCGTCCGTCCCGTTCAGGGCGTTGAAGGTCACGTTCTCTTCATCCACTGTGAGAGGGTAGTTTTCTACCGTTTCGTTGTACTCACCGGCTTTCACGTTCACCGTAGCGTTTGTAAGGTCGTAGTTATCCACGACGTGAGAGAGATTTCCCGCTGGGCTCCCTTCTATCTTTCCTTCTCCCGTTCCACCTTCCTCGACCCAATAGATATTGTCTTCATAGAGATCCCAGAGTGGATAATTATCCACGCTGGTACTTCCCGGAACATCGTATGGCGTATCTCCTATTCCGTCTCCATCAGAATCACTTCCTGTATAGTCGTCCCAGTAATTCCCTAAACTTGAATCATTATAGTAATTATGCGCAGTATTTTCTGATGCATGATCGTCCGAACTGTTGATAAAGTTATTAAGGTAGATAGAATTGTTATAAGACTGATACGCATACATACCATATCCATTATCTGTAAAATCATTCTTTTTTACAACATTGTAATCGCTTGAAGACCACAATCGGACTCCGTCAGAATTGTTATGAAATGTATTGTGTGCCATCGTATTGTTAGTAGATCCATCAAGATATATCCCCCTAATATTGTCGTAGATGTGGTTGTTTTCGATCTTACTGTTCAGATGTGAATTAGAAAGATGTATAGCCCTTGTATGTCCACCATAAATTCTGTTATTGGTTATCTCCGTTTCGTTGGAAGAAAGAAAAGATAGGCCATACCTTCCATTATCATAAATATAGTTATTATGGATCGTGTTTAATTTACATCCATCGTAATAAATCCCATCCTCTATGTTTTTATGTATGTGATTCAAAGTTATAATATTGTATTTTGGAATTCCACCTATATCCCTCATAGAGATTCCATAATCATTATCATGGATATTGTTTTCTTTAAATTCATTGTATGAAGACAACCCTCTGATATAAATAGCTCTGTCGTTTGATCCCTTTATATTCCAAAGTTCATTATCGTGAATATATGAATAATTGGAGAGGTACAATTGTATTCCATTTACTTTACTTCCGTTTACTTTATTTCCTATAATATCGCAGTTATCTGATTCCTGTAGATATATTCCGTATGATCCGTCTGTTATATCGTTATCTATTACTATATTATTGTTACTCCTTTCCCTTATCCAGATACTGTAGTCTGTATTATTGAGGAATGTATTCTCTTTGATTGTATTATTAAGACTTTCATACCATAGAACAACTCCATCTTCATTTTCAAAAAAGTAATTATCGATTATAGTATTGTTTAGCGCTAAATTTCCGCTATCAACAGAACTGAAAATTGCATCTTTGTTATTTGAAAAATGATTTTTGTAAATGATATTTTTATCTGATCCCCAGAGCATTATTCCTTTATCTGTTGTATTAGTTACATCATTGTATTCTATGATATTATTATTTGATTTCCTCAATTGAATCCCATCATTAGTGCTATTGTCGATAGTATTATTATGGATATGATTTGCCACCCAGTGTTGGTATATACCTAATGAATTGTTGTGTAAGTAATTTAACATAATTTCATTATCATTACTTCCATAATCCATCTCGATTCCACTGTAATAATTATCCATTATTATATTATCTTTAATTAGGTTATTCTCTGAACCTCCCTTATTCCATACTCCAGCCATAAATCCATAATTGTTATCTAAAAGTTCATTTTCTGTAATTTTATTATAATCATTCTGTGCATGTAACCAAATACCTTGTGCAGAATTGTTGTATACCTTGTTTTTATGTAATGTATTGTTGTTAGAAAAGTCCATGTATATTCCAACACTATTTTTTGTTATGTTGTTCTCTTCAACATTAGATACATGAGTGTTGTTAAACAAGACGCCATAATTACTCTCCGATATATTATTATAAACTATAGATCCGTTAAAAACATTATTAAGATAAACACCACTGACAGTTGTATTGTATAATTTATTATTTTTAATAGTAAAATGATATGTTGTATTTCCGATATAGATACAATCTTCAAAACCACCACCATCGATATCATAATTCTCGATTATATAAGGATCATTTTCAGTTCCAGAACCATTCCACCCTTCGGATACGACCATGTTTTCAAACTCCGTATCACTGTTGATCCTAAAAGGCTCGTGCGTTTCATAAGCTGAAGTAGTAGTTGTTCCAAAATACGGTATCCCAGAGATTGTTACTAAAAAAATTATCAAGTATGAAAGTATTTTCTTCATATTTGAATCCTCTGAGATATAAGATAGAGAGCAATATGATATATATTTTACTGAAAAAACATAATTTTATCCAAATCAAATTATTTGATACCATTAGCTCTTTTTTGATCTAAAAATTACTACAAACTACAATTTAAAAGATAGTTAAGCCCATCTCATTCCCGGTTAAAACCGGTAATCTACCTTAGTGATCTAGGCCAGTTCTTCGCCCTCTAAAGTCTCCATCGAAAGCATTAGAATGTATATTGATCGAGTTGAGAATTTATGAAAAACAGCCTTTACTCCTACAGCCTAACCGGTAGGTTTCTCTGCATTGAGAAATATATAGGAAAAGGATTTTCACAGGCTGTAGATAGGCCCGTATTTTTCTTCTAGATGATCTATGTGATATTTTGCATCTAGACCTTCACCGGTCAATCTTTTTGTCATCTCCGTAGCTTTGTATTTCCTGCCGTGTTCATGTATGTTCTCTCTCAACCAATTCCTCAGTTCATCGAAGTTCCCTTTAGCTATTTCGCTTTCCAGACCGTCTATCTCCCGTTCCGCAGTATCATATATCTGTGCAGCGTAGAGATTTCCTAGAGCGTAAGTGGGGAAGTAACCGAATTGACCCGCAGACCAGTGTATGTCCTGTAAAACGCCGTCGGCAGGATCCTCAGGCACTATATCCAAGTACTCGTCCATCTTGTTCTCCCAGACCGTTTTGGTCTCTTCCGCTTCTATCTCATCTCTGAAAAGACCGAGCTCGATATCAAACCTTAAAGCTATGTGAAGATTATAGGTTACCTCGTCTGCTTCCACCCGGATAAAGGTCGGTTTTACTCTGTTTATCCTTTTGTAGAAACCATCCTTCGTATTATTTTGAAGTGAAGGAAATTCATCACGTAGTTTCGGGAAGATGTGATCTATGAACTCCTTACTCCTTCCGACAAAGTTTTCCCACATCCTTGACTGAGATTCATGATATCCCATTGATATCCTTCGTCCTAGAGGATGACCATACCAATCTGAAGGCAATCCTTGCTCATACAAGGCATGGCCGGTCTCGTGAGTCAAGCTGAAGAGCGAGTTCAAATTCTCTTCATCATACCTGTTCGTTATCCTGACATCGTCGTCCATACCCATAGTGAATGGATGGACAGCTTCATCCAGCCTACCGTGCTCGTAATCGTATCCGAGTTCCCCGGCTATCTCTCTACACACCTTTTTCTGTTTCTCCACGTTGAATTTTTTTCCTTCAAATACATCTTCGCCCGGCTCTAACTCTTTGGAGAATATTTCAGTTGCCATGGAACTCAGGTTTTTCTTCATCGGTTCAAACACGCTCTCTATCTTCTCAGCGGTGAATCCGGGTTCATATTCGTCTACGTGAGCATCGTAAGGTTCGTTCTCGTATCCTATATATTCCGCCACTTCTTTCTTCAGTTCGACCTGTTTCTCTAGGTGAGGTAAAAACATTTCAAAATCCGATTTTTCCCTAGCCTTTTCCCAAGCAGATTGAGCTTTAGTCGAAACCTTCGACATCTCCTTTATGAGTTCATCTGGAACCTTATATCTTCTTTGGAAATCTCTAGTCATCTCTCTTACCGCAGCTTTCTGTACCTCGTCCATTTCCGCCTGTGCGGATTCTTTATTCAATTCATCGATGATCTTTTTCGTCTTTTCCGAGGTCAATTTTTTGTGGTATATCTGTGACAGTTCGGCTTTACTCTCGGAACGTCCTTCTATCGCCCCTTCCGGCATGTATGTTCTTTCATCCCATGCCAAAAGGTAGAGAGACCGTTGTATGTTTCTGAGCTGTTCAGAGATCTCGAGCAGGTCTTCATATGTTGACATGTTGTGGGTTAGAGAGACTCGTTTAATAAAATTAACTATTGGATCCTATATGAATGAAAGCAAACAATCTTTAACCACCGGTCACATAGTATAAGATTGAATATGGAGAGAGGATACAGAACATTCGATCAAGATCCAATCCCGATGGAAGATATAACAGAAAATCTGACCCGTCAGGATGGAAAGCCCCTGGTGGGAGAGGCTTTGGAAGAAAGCTTAGGATCTGTAGATTCTCTTCCTTCAGATAATAGCAGAGCTCTTGTCCTGACTGAGATAACTGACATTTTTTTTGATTCTGATCTTTTATATCTAGCGAAAAGGTTTGGAGAGAAAGCGGTAGATTCTACTGAAGGTATTAAACAGAAGTCAGAAAAAGCGAAGACATTGTCCAGGATAGCTTCCACTTTTACAGAACACGACTTTAGATCAATATCTGATAAAGTATTCGAAAAGGCCATGAAAGAGGCCGAAAGCATCAAGGATGAAGCAAAAAGGGTCGAAGTTTTTCTCTATGTGATAGAAGACCTTATTGAAAACGGCCTAAAGAAAAAAGCAGAAAAGAACTTGGATAAGGTGCTTTCAACTTCAGTTGATCTAGCGGAAAAAGAACATGATATGGTTCCTCTGGCAATGACAGCTGAAACTATTGCAAAGGTAGATAACAAAAAAGGGGAAGAGACCTGCAAAAAAGTTCTTGAATACCTACATAATTTAGATCCAGTAGATGATCGAGGATGGATTATAATTTCTCTAGCAAAGGCTTTTTCGAGGATCGGCAGACACGAAAAGTCGATAGAACTAGTGAAAAAACTTATCTGTGCAGGTGATAGCGATATACAGTTCGTAGAATTGGGAATCACGCTTTCTGACGAAGGCCAGGTCGAAAGAGCATTAGAATTGAGAAATCATGTAAAAAACGAGGAATTGAGAGATACCCTGACAGGCAAGATCGCATCAGACCTAATACTGAAAGGGTCTGTCGAGGAAGCCTTGAAGCTCATGGAAGATATCGAAGACGTCTTCGAAACAGACGTGATCCTCAAAAAACTAGTAAAACATTTCGCCGGAAGGGACCGCAAAAAAGCAAGAAAGCATCTACAGGAGATATCCAGTATAGAGATGAAGGCACTTGCCTACAGAGAATTGGCTATCTCACATCTCTACAAAGATGACCATAAAAGAGCAAAGGAACTCGCTTTGAAAGCGATAGAGATGATAGCCAATTCTGAAAGCGAGTCAGTGAAGGTGGAACTTATAGAAACCATGATAGATCTCGGACTCAAAGATCGGGCTTTTGAATTGGCTGAACAGATCGAAACATCCGAGGAAAGAGCGATAGCTTTTGGTTCTATAGCTGCTCGTACCTATTGAAATAAATGGTGTTAGATTATCGTAAAGTTTTTGTAGTTGTGCGGCTATATTTATCACTGAGGGTAATAGTATGTTGGACGATTTATTAGAAAAAAAGTTGAAGAGGCTTAAAAATGAGGACATCCTAGTTGTGATGGATGATGGATTGGCATTTTTGGGGGAACTCCAAGATTTCGACACAAAAACGTTGGTATTAAGAAAGGTCTACCAGGCACCTGCTAAAAAGATAGATTGGAAGGAATTACCTTCTAAATCCGATGATGTGAGAAAAGATATAGATGATAGGAAAGTAGGTTTCATCGACTGGACAAAGATAAATCTCGAAGAGGTCTATATCAATATATCACATACCACAAGGATATGGAAATGGACGACAAAAGGAAAAAAAGGACAGACTAAAAGAGATTTCAGAGAGGCTAAAAGACCCGTTTACACCAAAGATCAGGAAAGACCCGAGGAGCGTGGTGCTAGTATCGGAGATATACCGGATAAATATCCAGGATGAATCATCACGGTAGTCACCTTTTCGTAGTGTATTTTTTGTTACTTAGAACCATCTCTAGACCTAAAAATAGTGTTCGAGTGGCTCTGTAGAAAATCCGACTTGAGGCATAATCCTAGGAAATATTGATAAATATTTTGATGAATTCAATAGTAACTTTTCTTAAAAATCGATCTAAAAAGAATTATTTTCCTCTTCTATAGACGAGATTCTCTACAAAACTATTAAAGGAATAAACTGAAATATTATACTCTATTATTATTGTTCTATAGAGGGGCATAGATGAACGGGTCGATAAATGTACTTCACGTCGATGACGAACCTCCTCTCTTGGATCAAGCTAAGGTATTCTTAGAGAAGGAGGATGAAAAACTAGATGTAACGACAGTTCAAACGCCGAAAAAGGCGTTAGAGCTGTTGGAGAAGCAGGATTTCGATGTGATTGTTTCTGATTACCAGATGCCGGATATGGATGGACTCGAATTTTTGGAGAAAGTTAGAGAGGAAAGAGAGAGTGATATTCCATTCATAATATTTACAGGTAAAGGCAGAGAAGAAGTTGCTATGAAAGCTTTAAATCTTGGAGCTGATCAATATCTACAGAAAGGTGGTGATCCAAAGGCGCAGTTCGGTGTTTTAGCTCAAGTCATCTCTCAGGAAGTTAGACACAGAAAGGCAGAAGTTGCTCTAAGAGAAAGTGAAGAGAAATATAGGAATCTATTTTATGAAGCACCTGTTGGGATTCTACATTATAATGATGAAGGTGTCATAACCGATTGTAATGAGGTGTTTGTTGAATTCATGGGTTCTTCAAAAGAAACCTTGCTTGGATTTAACATGATTGAAGAGATGGAAAATGAAGAAGTTGTGGAAGCTGTAATATCTTCTTTAGAAGAGGGAGAAGGATTTTATGAAGGATGGTATACCTCTGTGACTAGTAGCAAGAAAAAGTACGGTAGTGTTAAATTCAAAGGTTTGACAGATGAGGGAGGAGATGTAAGGTCAGGGATAGGTATAGTTGAGGACCTCAGCAAGCAAAAAGAAACTGAAGATCAGATCAAAAATTTAAATTACATGCTGAGGACTATACGAAATATAAACCAGACCATCGTTAAAGAGGACAGCTTGGAGGATGTGATGGAAAAGGCTTGTAAAATCTTGGTCGATAATGGATATATTTTGGGATGTTCTATCGCTTCGATGGACAGGAATATGATCAGACCATCTATTGGCGAAGGAAATCAGCTGATCTCTGATGAGTGGTCATTGACACCTGAGGGTGAAGGTGAAGCTCCTGAATGTATGAAAAAAACAGTACGGTCTCAAGAATTACAGATGAAAGACACTGTTGATTGTGGTAAATGTGAATATAAGAAAGATGAGGGGAGTAGAAAATGTGTATTTATCCCTATGAACAGTAAAGATAAGGTCGTAGGAATACTCACCGTAGAGATGAGTAGTTTACAAGATGTTACAGAGGAACAGAAGGATCTTTTGCAGGAAGTGGCTAATGACCTAGGTCTGGCATGGGAGAAGATAAGGCTACAGAAAGATTTAGAAGAGAGCGAAGAAAAATTTCGAAATCTAGCACAGACAACTTCCATCGCAATCATGGTTTATCAGGATGACCAATGGGTCTATGCGAATCCCGCTGCTGAAGAGATATCCGGCTATAGTGCAGAGGAAATGAAAGACATGAAATTTTGGGAATTCGTCGCACCTGAACATGTAGAGAAGGTCAAAGAAAGGGGTAAAAAGCGGCAAAGTGATATAGAAGCTTTATCCGGATACGAATTCAAGATAATAACAAAGCAGGGAGAAGAGAAGTGGGTATACTTAGAGGGGGCTTCATTTGAATATGAAGGTGAATCGGCTGGACTTATCTCCGTGATGGATATCACAGAGATGAAGAAAAAAGAAAGGATGATAAAGAAGCTGTACGAAGCTTCCATAGAATTAGAAAATTGTACTTCTGAAAAGGAAGTCTATGAACAAGTTTTGAAATCAGTAGAGGATATCTTGGATTTCAGAGCATGTACCATCCTTATTGAGGATGAAAACGATCTGATGGTCAAAGCTACTAAAGCTAAAAATGTGGAAGAAGGTGAGAAGTACTCAAAAGATGAAGGACTGAGGGGACTACTCTTTCAGCAGAAAAAATCATATCTTATCGAGGATGTTTCAGAACTGGAAGAAGCTAAAACGTCTCATCCAAGTTATAAATCTGCGTTGAGTATCCCGATAGAAGATGAAGGGGTATTTCAAGCTCTGTCGGAACAAAAAGAGTATTTCGATGAATCTGATCTCAATCTAGCTGAAACTCTAATATACTACATGGTTCAAAGGTTAAAACGTATCAGATCTAAGGACGAATTGAAAAGAAGTAAAGAAAGATTCGAAACACTCATATTAAATGCTCAAGAGGGCATATACATCCGAGATTTAGATGGCACTATAACTTATGTGAACGAAAAATTTGCCGAGATACATGGATATGAAAAAGATGAACTGATCGGTATGAAGTCTTGGGAGTTACTACATCCTGATTGTAGAGATGATACAGAACCTAAAAAAGAATATAATGAAAAACTTCTCGAAGAAGATAAACTAGAGGAAAGGAAGATCAAAAGAAAAGATGGAGAAGTTAGAAGAGTATTGATCACTAATGAAGTAACGGAAGACTATGAAGGAAACAAAGAGATTTTTGGCTTGGTGCGAGATATTACTGAAAGAAAGAGGAGTGAAGAAAAAAGAAAGGAAAGGGAAACGAAATTAAAAGAACTTCATGATGTTGCCTCAAAGTTGGAAAATGCACAGTCGGAAGAGGAGGTCACCCAAACCGCTGTGGATGCTGCCGAGGGTATTCTTGAATTTTCTGTTTGCAGTATCGACCTTGTAGATGAAAGCGGTAAATTTATTGTGAAAGCTGCTTCAAAAGAGGTGTCTAGCGAGGATTACATAGAGGCCGTTCCTGAAAAAAGTCAATTGGGAGGTAAGACTTTTCTAAATGATGAAAGCTACCTAGTAGATGATCTTCAAGCCTATGAGGACGCGAAACCCGTAAAAGATGAATACAGATCGGCTGTGAGCGTACCGATAACTGGAAAGGGAATCTTTCAGGCTATATCTAACGAGAAAGGATATTTCGACGAAGAAGATCTGAAGATGGCGGAACTCCTGATGGATCATGTAAAGGAAGCCTTGGAAAGAGTAGAGATGAAAGAGCGAGAGGAATTTCTCCACTCTTTGCTCAGACACGACGTCCAAAACAAAACACAAATCGTGAATAGATATCTCAAGCTTTTAGAAGAAAATGTTGATCTTCCTGACGAAGCTAACGACTATATTCAGAAAGCAAAGAAAGCTACGAGGGCAAGTGATGCAATTATCGAGAAGGTTAGAAAGCTTAGGCAGATAGCAAAAGAGGATGAAATCAAAGAGATCGATATAGATTCTGTTTTAGATCAAGTTTTGTCTGAACATGATAGTAAACTGGAAAAAGAAGATATAGATGTAGAAGTTCAAAAATCGGGATGTAAAGTGGAAGGAGGAACACTGTTACAGGAAACGATATCTAATCTAATAGAGAATTCAATAAAGCACTCAGATCGCGATAAAATCAGAATTAAAGATGAATGTGAAGGAGACGAGTGTGTTATAACAATCGAAGACGATGGTAAGGGGATACCAAACGATATTAAGGAAAAGATATTCGAAAGAGGTTTCAAGGAAGGTGAAAACGCAGGTAGCGGCTTAGGGATGTATCTAGTGAAGGAGATAGTGGAGAGTTATGACGGAAGCGTAGAGGTGAAAGATTCAGACCTAGGCGGCGCTAGATTCGACGTCCATCTTCAGAGTACAGAGTAAAATAGTAGCTAAAAGGAAAGAGGACATCTTAGAAAATCACATTTGGAGAGTAGGGAATATTGAGATCAACACATAGAAGGTAAGATTTTTCCAACTATCGACTTCTAATAATAGTTGATAGTTGTATCCTACTATCCATCGTTTCTTTAAATAGGAAGCTCCTAGGTGTGAAGAGAGAGGAGTCGGAACTATGATAGATGAAGATGAAAAGTGAGCAGGAAGTCTGTTAACAGGGATATAAAAACAAAGGAAGGGGAGGGAGGTTATCATGGTGTGATGAAGGAGTGATACCCTCGGACTCCCTACAGAAAAAAAAGGGAGGGAGGGTGACTATGGTTAGTCATTATAGCTTGGGTTGTTTATATATTTATGTAATGATACAAGTGTTATATGCTATTTTCCCCAAAATCGGGAAATGAGGTACTGCGGAAGGTAAAAAACTAACACTTGCTTTAGATTCAGTAGGAACTCTTTTTAACTAACTGCCCTGAAAGAAAGGTAACAACTCAAGGCATAACTTTAACCCGCTTTCCCGGTCAAAATGTCGGGACGCACAGGCCTCTACAACTGATAAGCTCGACGGCAAAAGTCACGAACGACTGTCTCGCTACACGAGCGAGCTTCCCTCCATTGCTTGCGTCCCTGAGCTTCGCAAAGTCCTCTATCGCTAGGCGATGCCCTATATGAAACACTTACCCTTTTGAGGAAGCTATGCTTCCTCGTCATGAGAGGAATTTTCAATTCCTGATAATTCAGGTGATGAGACTTACATCTTTTTAAAACTGGTTTCGCTAGAAACTGAAAAGATTTTTAAAGGGTGATTTGTATCGTGACGAAAACGGTAAACAAAAATGGATCTATCGTTTTCGAGTATTGGCGAGGAATACAATCGGATCAAAGATATCTTCGTAAAAAGCAAAGAGGACAGGAGAGATGAGATACTAGAAGGTCCGATAATAAAGACAATCTTGATCCTTGCTATTCCCGTTATGGTCTCCAGTGCAATGCACACTGCCTTCAACATCGTCGATACATTCTGGTTGGGCAAACTGGGATCGGCGGAGGTGGGGGCACCTACAGCTGCCTGGCCTATAATATTTACATTCCTAGCTATAGGTATGGGATTCTCCACTGCAGGAGTGTCCTTGGTTTCCCAGCATACAGGGGCCGGAGGAGGTGAAAAGGCCAACGAAGCGGCTGGTCAAGTATTCACCTTCATAATGATCATAGGAGTGCTTTCCGGGGTTAGTGGATTCATTTTAGCTCCGTGGATATTGATGTTTATCGGCACACCACCTGATGTTCTTCCCCTCGCTACATCTTACCTAAGGATCCTTTTTTTGAGTATGCCTTTCGTATTCGCCTATATTTCATTTCGCTTCTTGTTGAGAGGTA
>JAGXLF010000025.1 GCA_018334835.1 Thermoplasmatota archaeon
AGAGTTCAGAGCGAACTCAAAGCGGTCGCCAGCGAAGTATCGGGTGATGTTGCGAAAGTGGGAACCGACTTCATCGCGCTGACTCCCGAAGGCATCGGGATAGACAGGCAAAAAATAAAACCCTTCTGAAGTCTTTCTTTAATTCTAGGCATTTTACCGCCTAGGGAAGGGCGTAGATGTAGACAGGCTAAGTACTTGTAACTAGGCCTTTTTTTGTTGATTTTATTATGTACGGAGTCCCCCCTCGTCTATCGATTTCCTCAGCAACTTTTTCAGCTTCGTCTGTAAGCGCGATCATGGCCCCTCCTCCACCTGCACCTGTAAGTTTTGCACCATAGGAGTATTTTCTCGCTCCTCGAATCAATTTTTCTAATTTAGGATGACTTACCCCGAGTATCGAAAGCAAGCGATGGTTCTTGTCCATCAATCTTCCGACCTCTTCTAGGTCCTGGTTCTTCAACTGATCGGTCGCTTTTCTGACTATATCTCCTATATCTTGTATTATTTCTTTAGCAAAATTGCTCTTTTCATAGAATTTTCGTACTTTTTCCACTAGAGGTCCTGTAGAAGAATGTACTCCACTGTCTCCGATCACAAGATCTATGTCAGGAATGTCTTGATGATGGATGTTCCAAATATTTTCATCTTTTTTGATCTTCCAGAGAAAGTCTTCTTTTTTTTCTTTTGATATCATGATAGCATTACCGTGAGTTGAAGTCGAAGTGTCGATAGGGCTAGCACTCCCCTGGACTTTAAACTCCACTTCAAAAGCATCTTTTGCGATTTTTTCCTCCTCTAAATCTTTAGATAAGAGTTCTCTTAAACAACCAAGCGTGGAGACGGTCACCGCAGCAGAAGAACCCATACCGGCGCCGCTAGGCAAATTACTCTCTGTTTCTATCTTAAACTTTTTATCTGTATCGATCTTATTGATGCATTCCAAGATATAACTGTGATGTTCTTTGTTGATAGGATAACCATTTACTGAAGTTTCTAAGTTGGCAGTTGAGATATTACAGGTTATCCTTCTATCTACAGCTAGAGATAACGCGGGTTCGCCATAAACGACCGCGTGTTCTCCAAACAGGATCACCTTTCCAGGTGCTGAGCTTTTCGCTTTCACATATTACCAAAAATGGAATCAATACTTATAGATTTGTGATGACTTTGAAAAACATCAAACTTCACATGTAACTGAAATTCCGAGCCATCTCTCTCAGTCTTTTGACCCTTTCCTCTGTAGGAGGATGGGAAGAGAAAAGTTTGACAAAAGCGCTCGATTTGAAAGGATTAACGATGAACAAAGAGGAGGAAGTTGTGCTTTTACTCTTCATCGGATTTCTCTTATTCTCTGCATCCAATTTTTCCAATGCACTCGCTAAAGCGTTTGGATTTTTAGAGATCTCTGCACCTTTTTTATCCGCTCCGAACTCTCTTTTTCGAGAGATCGCTAATTTGATTATTATTGCACCTATAGGGGCTAGAACCATAGCTACTAGGAATATCGGGTTCACCCTTCTCCGACTGAAAATCATCTGGAACCAGACCATCCTTGCCATGAAAGTTATCGCACCGGCGAGCGTAGCGGCTATACTCATCACCAACATGTCCCGGTTCTGTATGTGCCCTACTTCATGGGCTAGAACACCTTTAAGTTCGTCGTCGTTCAATGTGTGTAGTATGCCCTCGGTAGCTGCTACAACAGCGTTGTCTTCGTTCCTACCGGTTGCAAAGGCGTTCGGTGTGTCAGAAGGTACGATGGCCACTTTCGGCATCTCTATTCCTGCTTCGTAGGCTACCTCCTTAACGAGATTGAATAATCTGGGGTTCTCCTGTTCATCTATAATCTTCGCATTGTGGGATCGCAGGATCAATTTATGGCTGTAAAAATATGCTACAAGATTCATCACGGCCGCAATGACTAAGAACAATATAGTCCCTGCTATCCAGTTGCCTAGAAAAAATCCTCCTATAAGGTATCCTATCACAATGAATAGAACGACCATGAAGGCGAATAATCCACCTGTAGTTGCTTTATATCCCATCAAAAGAAGTATCTGTCTTATGTGGTAAATAAACCTTATGTTGAGTTTTTTTGATTATTAGATAATATTTTATCCTTCAATCGAGTCATACTTTATCCAAAAATATTTTACGTAACATTCGGATTCGATTTTGTGAAAGGCAGTGATAAAACTCGAAGGTTTCTTTCCCGTGTCTTGAGGGATTATTATTCCACCATAGATCCTTCTCTCCCCTATAGATTTACTATGAGAGAATTTGCTTTCGTGTATTTCGATAGTGATGGGATGCACCGGCCCGTTGCCTTTCGATCTAAAGCCGATGTGAAAGAGTTTTTGAGAGAAAAAACGCCACTCCATTCGTACTATTCAACAGCATATTACTCGAATCCTCAGGCACCCATGGCTGAGAAAGAGTGGCTTGGCGCAGATTTGGTATTCGATCTTGATGCTGATCATATCCCAGGAAGCGAAAATCTGAACTACATCGAGCAATTGGAGAAAGTGAAAGAAAAATGTATACTTCTGATAAACGATTTTTTGATGGATGATTTCGGGTTCGAAAAAGAAGATATAGAACTTTATTTTTCTGGACATCGCGGTTACCATGTTCACGTGAGGAAAGATAAAGTTTTGTCTCTTTCCAATCAGGCTAGAAGAGAGATAGTAGATTACATCACTGGTGTTGGATTAGACCTAGATGTAATTCTGCCTTATGAGAATATAAAGATAGGCCAGTACAAAGACATAGATAATATAAAGAAAACTCCTAGATTGCCTGATAAAGATGAGGGTGGATGGAGAAAGAAGACGAGGAAACTGACTTCAGAATTGTTGAAAAGATGGAATGAGATGAAAAAAGATGAAGTAATAAAAGAGATGGAGGAGAAGCACGGGATTGGAACTAAAACTGCATCAGGCCTTTATCGAAATCTATTTGAAGAGGGAAAATGGAAAAAAATAATCAGGGATGGCGTCCTTGATGTTTTTTCTGAAGATAGAAGGATGGTAAACGTCTCTACTTTTAAAAAGATAATCGAAGGAATATTAAAGGAAGAGAATGTGCAGGAGATCGGTTCCCAGATAATAGGTTCTACAGATGAACCAGTGACTGGAGACACCAAAAGATTGATCAGATTGCCAAATTCGATACACGGCGGTTCTTTTTTGGTAGTTCAAAAGATCACCCTCGATTCGTTAGAAGAATTCGATCCTTTAAATAATGCAGTACCCGATTTTCTTACAGACAAAGAATATGAGATCAGGTTTGGAGACTTGCCTAGAATTGAAAGTATATCGGTGAAAGACGAAAGATTTGAGATCCAAAAGGAGATGACTATACCTGAATTTGCATCACCCTTTTTTGTGCAAAAATTAGGAGCGAAACTTCTATAAAGGAAATCAAAAATATTACACTCGTGTTATGGCGGGAAAGAAAGACTCATCTCGAAACGATGATTCGAATTTAAAGAAAAAATTAGAAGAATCAGGGAAGAAGTCAGCCAAGCGGAGAAAGATTACTCGGGACAAGAGTTTTAAAGAACTCGAGGAAAAACTAGAAGGCACCCATAAAATAGAGAGACTTAAAAAGTTCAAGAAAAGACTGTTAATCCCTCAGATCATAGGTATAATAGTTCTTTTCCCTTTCCTGATGTATTTTAACGGCGCATCTTTTGATCCTCTTTATATGCCCATATATCATTCTCTCTTGATGCTCTTTGGATGGATACTCATAATATTTATCGGCTCACTCATCTTCAAAATTTTGAGGATAAAACGACACAAAAGCTACAGTTATAAATACTTGCTAGCTAGAAATTCGATGAGAAAGTCGATCACTCTCGCAGTTATAGCTTTGATTATCTTTGGTTTTCTGTACAATCCATATCTTACTGAGATGGTAAATGAATTTTCATCGGTAGAAGAGAAAGATATAGAACTAAATGGAGAAAATACCGGTAATTTTGAAACTGAGATAGAATTAGCCAACATAGGGCTGCTAGGTTTAAGAAGACTGAAAAACATAACATTTGAGTCTGTTGACGAAGGGACTAGTTCCTGGATTAATATCACTCTTTATCAGAAAGGCGAAAAGAGAAGCGAAGGTGAATTTAGAAATAGTAGCGGAGATGGATATAAAGAAACTTTTGACAGGTTGGATACGGGTACGTTCAAAGTGTGGGTCCTCCATGTGGATAGTTCTAGCGAAGATCCCAGCCTCGAATATACAGTGAGATGGGAAGTATTTCCTAATCGACAGGATTCCTTTTCTCTTCTATCATTTCTTTATCTAGGTGTATTTGCTCAATCCGCTGCAATACTGTATCCGTTCAAAAAAAGATATGCAGGTAAGGGGATCTATCGTTAAACAACGCAGCATTTTTCAACTTTTTTGATATCGAATCGATTTTTAGCCCAGTTTTCAGTCTTTTTTGAAGGTAGAACTATGCCATCAGCTCCTTTCTTTAACGCCTGTATCTCCATTTTGGACCTACCTCTCTCTCTCATGCAGCCAAGTGTGATAGTAGTCTCATCTGAGATGTGATCCATAACGGAAAAGAAATCTTCTTTTGATACACTATGTCCGAAGTCCGTTGGTATTAAAGAATTTAGAACAATCTTTTCGGGTTTTTTTAGTAGCTCTATAGCTCTGTATTCTCCATCTAACTCACCACCGTTCAGACCGACCGTTATATGCGGTACGACTCTAAGACCTGCGTTCTTCAATCTCTCGTAACCTTGCTTGTAATCTTTTGGAGTAAAGTTCAGATCGTAGATCTTATTTATCGTTCTCTTCGAGCCGATCATATCATAAGAGACAGCATCGATCTCAGTATCGACTATCGCTCTCACCATATCTTCGTCGGGGATACCTGTATGGATGTTTATTTTAAGTGTAGTGGATTCTTTGATTTTAGAGAGAGCCTCACAATATTTCTCTATAGGTACTTTACCCTGTTCAGTGCATCCCCCGCTCAACAAAAAACCCGTTCCGTCCGACTCTTCCAGATCTAAAGCAAAGTCATAGAGTTCTTTTGGATCCGAGACGTGTATCATCCTTTCAAGAAATCTACCGTCACAATGGGGACAAGATAAGGCGCACGATGAGCCTGTCACGGAAACACTAGGGAACCTATCTCCCGGGTAATAGAACTTCTTCATCATCGTTCCATGGGATACGGAGATAAATAAACTTGAGGTTTGGAAGTGACCGAGCAATTTATTAAAACCGAATCACTATCTTGGAGCGATGGTTGTAGGCGAGGACAGACAGAGATATATCTCCTTCATCATAGAAGGAGGTAAGACCGACAGGAAAGGTATGATAAACGCTATTAGGTCGGAATTTTCGAGAGATGAATATGAAGAGATAGAGCCATGGTTGACCGTTTTTGAGGGTGACAGAGGCATCGTAAGATGCGATCATAAAGGTAAAGAGAGATGTGTAGAGATATTGAATGAGATAGATATCGATAACGGAAAGGTCAAAACTATCATAACCAGCGGAACAATAAAAAAGGCAAAGAAGGCTTTGAAAGATCATGACTGATGAAAGGTGGCAGAAACCTGTAGAGAGAAGAGAAAAAGTGGATATCCTCATTATCGATGCTTACGTGGACGAGCCTGGACTATTGGGTGTTCCTCCTTATCTATCTCCAGAACCGAGGATGTTGGTCGGAGTCGCTAGAGAGTTGGACTTGACTTGGGAGTATATAACGGCAGATGAATACAGGGTGAATGGGCTACCTTTAGGCGATATAATCCTGGTTCACGGCGGTGTTACGGTCCCGGGAAAATACCTCGGAGGAACTCCACTCTCGATAGAAGAAGCGGAACAGATAGCTGAAGAGCCTAGTGAAACTTTTTTAGGAGGTCCTTTAGCTAGATATGAAGATGTCGAAGGCTACGATCACTACGCGACCAAAAACCTTGCGGCATATTTTTATGACTCCCTATTCGGTGAAGGCGAGGATAGGTGGGCTGAACCCGAGGAGATAGAAGATTGGCTCAAATTTGGCCATAAGGTGGTGGAGAGACATCCTTTTTACCCAGATCCACTGTTATTAGAGATGACGGCTTATCGAGGCTGTCCCCGATACTTTACAGGGGGATGTTCCTTCTGCTCTGAGCCTGCGTATGGAAAACCTAATTTCAGGGACCAGAAGGACATAATAGAAGAGTTTGAACTTCTTTACGAGAAGGGTATAAGGAACTTCAGATTGGGGGGTCAATCCTGTACTATAAGCTATAGGTCTGAAGGAGTCGGTGAGAAAGAAACTGTAGCTCCTCGACCTGAAGAGATAGAGAAGCTATTTCGAGGTATCGAGAAAAAATGTCCAGATATAAAGGTATTACACGTGGATAACGCCAATCCCGCGGTGATAGCCGAGTATCCAGAACGTAGTGAAGAGATTCTAGAAACTCTAGTCGAATACACAACTTCAGGTAACGTTCTAGCTCTAGGGATGGAAACAGCCGATAAAGATTTGATCGAAGAAAATAATCTGAATTCAACTCCCGGGCAAGTGAAAAAGGCCGTACGACTCATCAATAAAGTAGGTAGAGAGAGAGGGGCAAGTGGTATGCCAGAGCTTTTACCTGGTCTAAATTTCCTTGGAGGTCTTAAAGGCGAGACCAGGGAGACTTACGAGAAAAATTACCGTTTCTTGGAAGAATTGTTGGAGGAGGACTTGTTGTTGAGAAGAATAAATATCCGCCAGGTGCTCTCTCATCGGGATGAATTCGAAGTTAGGTATAAGAATGAATTTAAGCAATTCAAGAAAAAGGTTAGAGAGAATATCGACAATCCAATGTTGAAAAAGATGCTTCCTGTAGGCACTCTACTTAAAGACGTATACATGGAAAAAATGGACGGAAAAACCACTTTCGGCCGACAGATCGGGACGTATCCCTTATTAGTAGGTATCGAATATCAGTTAAATCTAGGGGGATACTACGACGTGAGAATCACGGATCACGGCCAACGGAGCGTCACAGGAGTCCACCAGCCTTTATATGTCGGTGAAGTCTCTTTTAGACAACTCCAGAAGATACCAGGCATCGGGAAAAAAAGAGCCGCGACTATTTTTAGGGAAAGACCTAGCGATGAAAAAGAACTTGAAGAACTGATCGAAAACAAAAAGAGTTTAGAAATCATCTTGAAGTTCTTAAATTTTAAAGATTGAAGGGTGTTCAGATGGATAAAATCGATGTGAAACCGATATGGTCGGACAGCATGGGCGCAAAGAGCATGTGCGTGAAAGTCCAAACCTCTGACACATCGATCTTAGTCGATCCTGCAGCCGCTGTCATGCAGAAGAGTTATCCGATGAAGACCGAGAAGAAATATACGCTGTTAGATAGAGCGAGGACAGAAATTGAGAGTGCGGCAGAAGATGTAGAACAAGTTTTTGTATCTCATTATCATTATGACCATCATTTTCTACCCGAGACCAGCGGTATAGATTTTTCTAAAGTATTTGGTGAGAAAGAATTATGGATCAAGGACCCTAACAGATGGATTAATCCTTCTCAGTGGAATAGAAGCAGGAAATTTTTACAGGCGATCCTAGATATCAATGAAGAAAAAAGGTATCTTGAGGACTTTAAATTCGAGCCCGATAAAGAGGAATACAAGGATCCACTGAAATGTTTACCTTTATTGCAGGAGATAGATGAAGGTGATTATTCCGAGAGGAGAGAAGAGCTTCACGGAAAATGGAGAGAGAAGTTTTTCGATAGGGTGAAGATGTGGAATGATCAAAAACATGTAGAAGAGCCTCGGGATGATGTACATTTTGCTGATGGTCAAACCATTAAACAGAGCTCTACGAAGATACGATTTACCGATCCTCTGTTCCACGGTATAGAGTATTCGAAAACGGGATGGGTACTCGGTTTAATTATCGAGAAAGGTGATGAGAAGTTCATCTACACCTCTGATGTTCAAGGTCCCACCATCGAGGATTACTCGAAATGGATTATTGAAGAGGATCCTGATTTTATTATCGTGGATGGTCCCGCAACCTACTTACTTGGATACATGCTAAACAATTTCAATCTAGAGAGATCTATCCAGAATGCTGAAAACATTGTTAATAATTGCAGCTTCGAAACTATGATCTACGATCATCATATTACTAGAGAGTCGGGTTTTAGAGAGAAAACTAAAGAAATTTGGCGAAGTGCTGAAGAGGCTGAAGGTGAAGTTTTAACTTTTAGAGAGTACTTGAAAGATAAAAGACCTATAGTGGAGGAAATCGACTAATCTATCTCTTTGAGTCCCTTCTTATAACGCTGAGAAAAAGAAGCGTACTCTCTTTTGATCTCTTTCCACTTTTCTTTATAACTCTCAGATATTTCTTTGATACTTTTGGCGGGGATTCCGACAACTACGTTTTCTTCATCGACCTTTTGATTATTTCTAACGACCGCTCCTTCTCCTACTACCCCCCATCTTCCGATTTCGGCGTCGTCACTTACTATCGCACCCATGCCTATGACCGCGTAATCATCTATCGTCGCTCCATGTATTATTGCTCCATGACCTATAGTTACCCAATCTCCTATAGCAGTTCTTTCCTCTGGTTGAGCATGGACTACGCAGTTCTCCTGAACGTTGGAATTGTTGCCGATGATTATCTTACCGTAATCGCCTTTTATTCTGGCCCCAGGAGCAACATAACAATTCTTCCCAATCTCTACCTTTCCTATGACCGTGGCACTTTTTGCTATATAGGCGCTGTCCGAAACTTTTGGTCTCCTACCCTCGAACTCGTATATTGTCATAGTTTAGCATTACAAAGAGAAATTAAAACCCTTTGTTAGATGGAGAATGGAAAATGATATTATCGACCTTCTTAGTTAACTGAGACGATGAAGTACGTCCTAGACACTTCGGCTATATTGTCAGGTAAGGATATACCGCTCGATGAAGATATGTATGTTCCATCAGGAGTTTTAACTGAAATAAGTGAAGGTGGGAGATGGCACCGCAAACTAGAGATGATGAGATCTGCAGGACTTACGGAGATGAGTCCTCCAGGTAATCTGATGGATAGAGTTAGAGGACATGCGAGCAAGACCGGAGACGACATCCGTCTATCTGAAACTGATATAGAAGTTATCGCCTTAGCTATACACGTGGAAGGCACCATATTGACCGATGATTACTCTATACAGAACCTTGCAAAATCTATGGGTGTGGAATTCAAGGGTATTGCTCAAGAGGAGATAGACGAGCAATGGGAATGGGAGTACAGGTGCGAGAAGTGCCATCGATGGCTAAAAGAACCAAAAGACGAATGTCCAAGATGTGGTGGAGAAGTTAAGAGTGCTAGGTTGGTCAGGTGATTATTTATGACAGATCAACTGCACCTTCTAACTCCTCGATAGAGTTATCATAATAATCCAACTCTTTTATTTTCAAATCAATAGCGCTTTCTGGACACACTTCAATACATCTTCCACAACCTCTACAGTCTTCACTGATTACGGCAACGCCATCTTTGATCTTTATAGCATCTACGAAGCAGACTTCAGTACATTCACTACAACCAATACACCTTTCATTTACTTCTATTTCAATACCAGGCATTTTCTTTATTTTATCACCAATATCACGGGTCAAATCAGGAAGCATCTTCCATAGACAACAGCAGGGACAGCAGTTACAGATAGTCATCAATTTTTTACCAGGACTCACATCCAACCAAAATGGGTCGAGTTTATTCCTTCCAATTAGATGTACAAGACCAGCTTCTCTACATTTCTCGACATGTTCTAAAGCCTCATCCTTAGTAACAGGTCTCCCTAATTCTGGATCTATATCTTTGGCTGCTTCCCCTAAGAATAAACATCCAAGTTCGATTGGATAATCTTCACATTTGTTGGACTTCCTACATATACAAAGATTCATGATCCAATGGAAATCTGCCTCTTCGATAAAATGATCTACTATCTTTGATGGTAAGACGTAATTATCAGGCATTTCGATGGTTTCATTTATCTCAATAACTTCATCTTTCGTGAGATAGAACATGTTATCTTCTTCAAAAAACAATTTATCCACTACGTCTCCAATGACTGGATAGTTCGTCAAATTAGCTAACCTAAATCTTTGTGGAAAAAATTTGTTTATCAGTTTTATCAACAACTTTTCTCTTTTCAATTTTGAAACCTTCACAATTGATAAGAAATAAATTTACTATTTAACCATTCTCTTAGAGATCCTTTATATTTCTATAATTTTTAATTATATATTTTGCTCTCTCCTCTGCTTTCCTGTAATACTTATTTTCTTCAAAATCACTATTTAAGAAACTATCTATCTCTTCTTTGATTCGCTGATGATGATTTTCTTCGTGTTCCTCATCTATAGGTTTTTCTGCCTGTAATTTTTGGTTTCCCTCGTGAAAGCCTTCCGAGAAGTACCAGTCCTTGAACCATGTAAAGTCTCTCTTGAAGAGTTTGAAGCCGAGCCTTGTGCACGTTTCGGGTACACCGCTCGAAAGTTCATCTCTAGTTTCGTCGTCATTCTGATATTCTACAAATATCCTGCTTCCTTTATCCATCCTATCTGTAAAAATATCTAGTAATCCATCTTCTAACCTTGAACCAAAATACTCCAATTTTTCATCACCGAACAGCAAAGGTCTTCTTATCCCGAACATCTCGACCCAAGGCTTGTAATAAGGTTCTCTTCCTCTATAAATGCTCACTCGCATCAATCTCTTATTTACACCAGCTTTACTCAGGTGGAGATCGAGATATTTTTGTCCTCTTATCCTTCCATCTTCTAAGTTTCTTCCCTTTATTCGGTATTCGGTTACATGTATACCTTTTTTTAGTTCAACCAATAGTTCATCGAACATGTACAGCCCCTTTTAGCTATTTATCTTACTTTAGAAGTATAATTATCTTTGCCTCTTTTCACAGACTATTATCTGCTGGCCAGAATTGTTAGTGAAAGTAGACTCATCAAAATCTCCGTACTTCTTTTCTATCTTGAATCCGTTGTATTTGAGGATCGCATTGACTTCTTTCGGGAACCATACTCTTATGGTCCACTCTCTTTCTACCATCTCGTCATCGAGTTCATAGAACCAGGTCAGATGCATCAACTGCTTTGCTTTCTCGTAATCTGTTGTCTCGGTCACTTTGATCTCTTCATCTCCATCAGGATTTTTGTACTCTAGGACTTCGTGTTCTTCTTTTGGATCGCGGTTCAATATATCTAGGTCCGGGTTGAAGAGCTCGACCATGAACCTTCCATTCGGTTCCAGATGTTCTTTCACATTCTCTAACACCTTTTCCATATCTTCTAAAGTCAGAATATGGTGGATGGTGTTGAAGGGTATGAAGATCAAGTTGAATCTTTTATCTAAAGAGAAGTCTCTCATATCTCCTATTATCCAATCGATATTTAGGTCGTCTTTTTTGCTTTTTTCTTTTGCTCTTTTCAATAGTTTTTCTGAGAGGTCCAACCCTATTATCTTGTGGCCATCCCTTGCGATCGGGATGGTGATCCTTCCTGTTCCGCATCCTAGTTCAAGGACCGGTTCTCCATATTTCTTAACCTGTTTTTTGTAGAATGGTATATCAATTTCTCTTTCGGTCCAAGCATCGTAATGTTTCCCGTCGAAATAGATACGTGACTTTTCCGAGACCATAACCTCACCTATTTGATTATCTGTTCTTCAAATAAAAGAGTCTATTGATCTGGTCATGTTCTTTGAATTCGACATCAATTCTTTTCTCTATAATAAATCTTTTTTCTAAGAGTTCTTCAATATCATCATCTTTCAGATTCCATAGATATATGCCTTCTTCTTCCCTGTATAAGTTCTCACCGATCTTCTCTGCGTTGTATGATTCCATCTCTTCGGGTTCTACGTAATCATTCAACTTTAGAAGTGTTTTTCCACCTGGCTTGATGATCCTGTTGAATTCATCTAGCAGTTTGATCGCGTCTTCCGGGATAAGGTTATCAACTATGTTGGACAGGATACCTGCATCGAATTCGTTGTCTTCTAATTTATAGAGAGTTTCTATAGCTCCTACGAAGAGATCGCTTCTTTTTTCTAGATCATTTTGCTCTGCAAACTTTTCAGCTTTTTTAATTCCTCTTGAACTGATGTCTACCCCAGTTCCTTTTTTAGCACCTTTAGCTAAACATCTAAACAATAACTTTCCGTTACCGCACCCAAAATCGATAATGGAAGATTCTTCATCGACCAACCAATCAAGGCAATTTTCTATCTCTTTTATAGGCAGTTCCTCCTCGAAATCAAAGGAATCTTCTGTATTTTCAAATATATCATCCCAGAAATCTACAGTTTGTTGGTAGGTGTCCTTCTCATCCTTCATTTTCTCTCCTTAGAAGAGAAAATATTTCATTCCATATAATCTCTTAGGTTTTAAAATCCAAAATTAAAAGTATACGTTTAAAGTTATAGATTTTTATGCAATTGGAAGACTCTGTAGCTTTAGTTACCGGTTCTAGTTCTGGAATCGGAAAGGAGACGGCGATAAAATTCGCGGAAGAGGGTAGCAAAGTCGTGGTAACTTACAATCGAGGCAAAGAGAGAGGAGAAGAAGTTGTGGAGAAATGCAGAAAGAATTCAGAAGCCATCTTAGTGCATTTGGATGTTACCGATAAAGATTCTGTGAGTGATGCAGTAGAAGCGATCATCGATAAGTTCGGCCGAATAGACTTACTCATCAACAATGCTGGGATCTCGATAAGTGGATTATTGGATGAACAGTCTTTCAAAGATATAGAGAAACAGTTAGATGTCAATTTGAAAGGGCTCATCCAAACTACAAAGATAGTTCTTCCCTATCTCAAGAAGGGAGAGAGAGGTATGATAATAAACATCGCTAGCGGTCTGGGAAAAAGCGGAAGCTCAGAAGTCTCGATCTACTGCGCGACGAAGTTCGGTGTGAGAGGTTTAACTCAGTCAATTGCTGAAGAACTCTCTCCAGAGATAGGAGTTTATGTGGTAAATCCGGGTATGACCGCGACACCTATGACCGATTATAAAGGAGAGGACCCAAAGAATGTAGCGGAAGTGATCATGAAAACTGCGAGAGAAGAATTAGGCAAAAGACCCGGTGAAGATGTAGATGTTTACAAACAGATATGAAAAAAGAGAAGGGGTTTTACAGAAGTTTCAGCGTTTCTTCCATGAATGCTGGTAAATCGCCAGGGTGCCTTGAAGTAACCAGATTTCCATCTACCACTACCTTTTGATCTAGGAATTCTGCGCCGGCATTCTCCAAGTCCGTTCTGACCGAGTAATAACAGGTAGCTTTCTTTCCTTCCAATAGATCGGTCTCGATCAAGAGTTGAGCCCCGTGACAGATCGATGCTATAATCAGACCGTTATCCACTGCATCTTGAGCTAAATTTACTATCGGTTCTTTGATCCTCATCCTGTCAGGCCCTCTTCCACCGGGTATCACTAGAAGATTATAATCTGAGGCATCGACATTTTCAGCTGCCTTGTGAGATCTTATCTTCTGGTCATTTTTGCTTTCGTATATCTCCTCTGCTTCTTCCGCTACAAGGTCGACTTTGAGACCAGCCTCTTGTAATCTGTAGTAGGGGTATGTGAGTTCCGTATCTTCGAATCCGTTTTCTAAAAGTACTATAGCTTTTGTCATCTTCTCCACCAATACTTGTTATCGATAGGACCGTATTAATGTTTTGTCAAGTCTATGGCATAAATTAAATTAGTCATTAAATCCATATTAGGATCAATCGGTGGAGGAAAAAGACATGTTGTTTGAAAGGATAAAATCTGAAGGCCTAGCTCATTATTCCTATATAATAGGGGATCAGAACGACGCGGTAGTAATAGACCCTAGACGAGATATCCAGAAATACATTGATCTCGCTTCTCAGCACGGTATGAATATCAAAAAGGTCTTAGAAACCCATAGGAATGAAGATTATGTGATCGGGTCTTATGAGATTAAGAAGAGAACGGGAGCCGAGATTTACCACGCCGATGGAGATTTAGACTATACTTATGGCAAACCTGTAGAGGAAAACGATTCCTGGGATGTCGGTCGTTTGAAGTTAGAAGCGATCCATACTCCGGGTCATACTTTAGGTAGTATGAGCTATATTCTCTACGATCCTGATGGAGAGCCGTGGATGGTCTTCATTGGAGATGCTCTTTTCGCAGGCGACGTGGGGAGGATAGACTTCTACGGCGAAGAGAATCTCGAGAAGATGGCTTACAAACTTTACGACTCGATTTTCAAAAAGATCTTACCACTTGGAGACGGCGTAATGATTTGTCCTGCTCACGGTTCGGGCTCGGTCTGCGGGACTGAGATCGCAGAACGTGAATTAACGACTGTAGGTATAGAAAAAGAAAGGAATCCAAAGCTTCAGATTGAAAATAAAGAAGAGTTCGCCGAAAAAGTATCTGAGATGTTGGAATATCCACCTTATTTCGAAAAGATGGAAGAGATGAACCTTGATCTTCCTGAACATCAATTGTCTAAAAAGACTATGGAATTTCTCTCTCCGGAGGAATTCAAAAAGAGAGCGGAAGACGCGGTTATTTTAGACACTAGGAAAGAACTCGCTTTTGGAGCCTCTCATATCCCCGACACGTTGTCGATTTGGGAAGATGGTATACCGAACTTTGCGGGATGGTTTCTGCCCTATGATAAACCGATCTTGCTGGTGGATGAAGCCGGCAATCCAGCAAGAGCACATACCTATCTCAAACGGATAGGCTACGATAATGTGGAAGGATGTCTGGCGGGAGGTATGTTATCATGGAATATGCAAGGTGAAGAGAGTGAGTCAATAGATACGGTGAATGTACACGAGGTTTGTAATATTCTAGATGAAGATGAGTCTACTTTCCTCCTAGATGTTAGACCTCAGGAAGAGATCGAGAAAAAAGGAGAGATCGAAGGTGCCTACGAATTACACCTCACTCAATTGCCGGACAATCTTGAAGAGATACCGGAAGATAGACCGATCTACATATTCTGCGGTAGCGGACTAAGATCAATGACCGCCGCAAGCATCTTGAAAAAGAATGGATGGGATGACTTACATGTGGTTCTGGGTGGATTGTCAGGTTGGAGTTCAACCACTTGTCCCGTGAAGTGAATTCTTTATTAGGGGTGTGATCCAGATCCGATTAAGATCAATACTCATCTAATTTTCGGGATTTGAACTCCTTTTCTATCTTATTCTTAGTTCTCTTGATATATTTCTCAGGCATATTTTTCCTGAATAATTCTTTGTTCTTTCTCTCCTCGGAGTATTGACTTTTGTAATAAATTTTCCATACGTCCTCAAGGTTGGTTTCGTTTTCGATTTCAAGATGATCTTTTAGCTTTTCTAGTGCCCTTTTCAAACTTTCTCTCTTTTCATGGGTTATCCCCTCTTCTGTATAAACAGAAATCCAGCTTTTTTCCTCATTACCCATCACTATCACATCACCTAGAAATCTCCTCGCGAACCAATCTGCGACCATAAAACCTACCTCGTGCTTTGGTTTCATGTATCCGCATTTTATTTTCTCGCCTAATTGTTTCAATCTCACGAACCCTTTCATCTTATGTATTTCTCTTCCGGTTTCCCTTATCAGTTTTCTTATCCGTATGATATCGTCCTTTTTCGCGGTCTCTAACTCTTCGTTATCTATTTTTTGGGCCAAATGAATATCTTTCCTTTCAGTGTTTTCGTTTGCCTTCAACAATTCTAATTTTCTTTCACTCAGACTCAACTCGACCACCTGTCAAGTGTAGAGTGTTTCCATCCATTGACTTCTAAGAAAGTCCTTGCTCTTTTGAGGACTACTCCAAATTTTGACAATTCACTCCATTTGGTTATCTCCTCTTTTTCCCTAGCTTTCACGATCCTCCCCGCGCTCTTAGGACCGATGCCGGGAACTCTGATCAGTCTTTCATAAGACGCTTCATTAGGATCTACTAGCTCGTCCAATTTCCTCTTCGCTATCTTCACCTTCGGATCGCCGTCGGGAAGAAAACCTTCTTCGTCGAAAGCGAGACTTATCTCGCTTGGTTTTAGATCATACACTCTGAAAAGCCAATCTGTTTGGTACAACCTATGCTCCCTTGAGTTAGGAACTTCCTCTTTGTCGTCAAGTCTAGTTCCCTTTACTGGTTTAAAGGAAGAGTAGTACATCCTCTTGATATCCATCCTCCTGTATTCCCTGATCATACTCTCAAATATCTCCTTATCGTTCTCTCCCGCTCCTCCGACGATGGTTTGAGTGGTATGCCCGGCGGGAAGATCTTTTTTCTCCATCAGATCTCTTATGTATCGCTGTCTGCGCAGGATATCGTAATCGTAATGTTTCGTAGAACTAACTTCGTGAAGTCTGCTCTTCGAACAGGATTCTATATTTAAGCTGACCCTATCGGCGTGTTCCAAACTTCTCTTGATGTAGTCTTTGTTTGTACCTGGTAAGATCTTGAGATGTATGTAACCTTCATACTTGTACTCCTCTCTCAAAATACGGACAGTTTCGATCAACTTTTCCATGATGATATCTTCGTCTTTCCCTGTGCCGGAACTTAAAAAAAGTCCCTCTACATAATTACCCTGATAAAGGGAGAGAGTTATATCCGCTAATTCTTGAGGAGTATAGGAGTACGTCTTTTTTTGGTTCGAACAATCATCTGAGTTCGGGCAGTAGCTGCAGTCATGGGCACACTCATTGGTGAATAGAGTTTTGAATAGACTGACACACCTACCATCTGGAGTGAAAGAGTGGCATATACCTCCGCGGGAAGTGTTACCTATCCTCTGAAGACCTTTTACAACTCTAGGAGTGGCAGTTGAAGCACAGACGTCGTGTTTCGTTCCCGAACCTAGAGTCTGAAGTTTATCTAGATCTAATTCATCCCAATTTTTCCTAGGGGTAGAAACGTCGTACTCGCTCTCCTCGGCAAGATGAGCTATCTTTTCTAGATTTGCCATCAAAATCTTAGAGAATGGTGATCGCTTATAAAGCTTCGATAGGGAGGTCGATGAAAGTAGACTTTAATATGACCTGTTTCCTGTTTTGAATGATGGATGTTATCCGTAAATTCGATCCATGGGATGGCGAGTTATGCACCTGCCCCGAGAAATATTCATTGAATCCATACACTGGTTGCGGTCACAGGTGCATCTATTGTTATTCGACTTACATACCGAATTTTTTTGAATCTAGAAGGAAAAAGGATATTGTTGATAGAGTAAAGAAGGACCTTCAGAAGATACCAAAAGGTTCACTCGTATCGTTATCCAATTCTTCCGATCCTTATCTTCCCATGGACAGAAAATATGAGGATACTAGAAGATGTTTAGAAGCTTTGAAAGATGGAAGAATGAAAGTTTTGGTAGTGACTAAAGGAGTACATCTGAAAAGAGATATCGATATCTTGAAGGAAATGGATGCAGCCGTTACGATCAGTATATGCACGCTTAAAGATGAGATAAAACAGAAGTTAGAGCCGAATGCTCCAACGGGTCAAAAAAGATTAGATTTAGTAAAAAGTCTATCAAAAGAAGATATACCGGTCGGGATCAGATTCGATCCGATATTTCCCTACCTCACTGAAGATGAGATACCTCGTATCGTAGAGAAAGCGAATGAAGCAGGTGCGGAACACATCGTCTCCAGCACATTCAAGGCGAGAGGAGACAGCTGGAAGAGATTCAAGCTAGGGTTTCCGGACACTGCCAAAAAGCTAAAAGAGCTGTATTTTGAAAAAGGTGAGAAGATAGATAACAGTTATTATCTCCCTGAAGGGAAGCGAAAAGAGATACTAGGGAAAGTTGCGGAAGAGTGCGAAGAACATGGGATTCCTTTTGCAACATGCAGGGAAGGCCTGCCAACCTTGACAACTTCACAATCTTGTGACGGGAGCCATCTTATGTCTTAAAAGTCAGATTCAAAATCTTCAAGAGATACTCCTTGATCGCATTTAGACGTTTGATATATCGTGAGAAGATGGGTAAAAGGGAGACCTAAAAATTAGTTGAAAATCTTTCAAAGTCCAGGAACGATGCAGATCT
>JAGXLF010000091.1 GCA_018334835.1 Thermoplasmatota archaeon
CAAGCTTTTCATCAGGGCAGAAGTCGACAGTGATTACTACGAATCTGATGAATATGATGAAGAAAAGCTAAAAGAGGAAGCAAGCGAGAATCTGAAAGCTGTACTGAACATAAATGCAAAATTGAGGTTGTTAGAACCAGGCACACTTCCGAGGACCGTTGGGAAAGCTAAGAGAGTTATAGATCAAAGGGAAGAACAGGATCGTATAGAAGAGTTCTAAAACCTATCGCTCAAGGCTAGCAAACCTCGAAAATCCTTTTCCCTCTTTACACTTATCTTGTTGACCTTAATAGATTTGAGGATAATCAGATGACTGAAGAAGAGAGGCTGACTAGAAGGATAATCCACTCGATAGTGTGGATAGTTTTAGTTTACTATCTGATCCCCGATCCTTTATTTGGTTATCCAAGAAGTTTTTTCCTTGTACTAGTCTTAGCTATCGTCCTTGTTTTCGAAGGATTTCGGCTGTATTTCGGATTCAGCGTCTACGGCATGAGAGAATATGAAAAAAGACAGTTCGCCTCTTATGCCTGGGCTTCTCTCGCTGCAGCTATCACCCTACTGTTTTTCCCCATGCATCTAGCCTTCGTGTGTCTCCTCGGTATGGGTCTTATAGACCCCCTTATCGGTGAGATACAGCATCATAAACCCGAATTATATCCCTACGTTCCTTTTTTGGCTTGGTTATTTCTCGCATTATTTCTATTGAGCCTATTGGGTGATTTTTCTCTTCCCATGATAATAACACTTTCCATTATCGGTGCCACGTCTGCAATATTGGCCGAATATCCCACACTGAGGATTGATGATGATTTTCTGATGATAATCGTACCTCTTTTTGTTCTGCGCGGGATCGAATTGATATTGGCCTAGTGCAAAAATACATAAACTATGTAATTGTTTTTTATCCATGAAAGAACAGATACTGAAATGGCTCGATGAAGATGATAGGGAGTATGAAGTTAGTGAACAGCCAGCACTGCATTGGTTGATCCAATTGAAACACGGGAATAGAACAGTCCTCCTGGGCAATCCAAAGAAAAATGAAAAGAGGCTAGAAGTGGTTTACAAACTTAATGTCAGTGATGAGCATAAGAAAGTGCTCAAAAAACTGAATGATAAACAGAGGTCGGGATTCGAAAAAGCTCTCGTTATGATATTGGCGCAGGACTCCAATATATACAATATCCAGAGAGATGACAATAAGCTTCCTGATTCGATTGTGATCAAGAAACATCTTTACGATGATGCATTGGAGAAGGGAAAATTCTTCGATACCATCCAATATGTAGTGAATTTGGGCATGAGGACCACCATGCATTTTCAATCTTTAGGAGGAGCTAAGATGACTGAGCAGGAAGAGGTCTCTTCGACCAAGAATGGCCCATCTATTTACCGGTGAACTTTCCGTTTCCCCAACATCGACAGGATGGAAACAACTAAATAGGAGTGCAGTTTTAAGATGAAACGCTGAAAAAGGTTTTATAATATCGTATTCAATAGGTTCTTTGAAAATTTGAAAACATTTCGGAATATTGGGTTGAGTGTGAAATTATGGATGAGAAAAATAACAAGAAAGGTACAACCACACTAGGTCTGGTCTGTGAAGACGGCGTAGTCCTCGCGACAGAGAAAAGAGCGACGAAGGGTAACATGATATCTCACAAGGATACAAAGAAATTGTTCAAGATAACAGATAATATAGGATTGAACATCGCTGGACTGGTAGGTGATGGTCAAGTGCTAACTCGCTATCTGAGTTCGGAAGTCGAACTTTATGAATTGAAAAGAAATAAAACTATTTCTGTCGAAGCAGCGACCACTTTACTTTCAAACATAATGATGGGTAGAAGATTGATGCCTTACTACGTGGGTCTGGTTCTAGGCGGTGTTGATTCAGATGGTACAGGAAAAGTCTACTCGATCGATGCTTTAGGTGGAGCCATATCGGACGATTACGTGGCTGAAGGCTCAGGTTCTCAGTTTGTGTACGGTGTGCTGGAGGACCATTACGAGAAAGATATGGAGTTAGATGAAGGTGTAGAACTTGCAGTACTTTCCTTGCTCGTCTCTAGCAGTCGAGATTCCGCATCTGGTGACGGTGTGAACGTTGCCAAGATAACTCCAGAGGAAGGCTTTGAACGACTTGAAGAGGATGAAGTGAAGGAGATAATATCGAGTGTGAGAGAGCAGAAAAACCTTCCGGCATTATAAAACCCTTTAATTTTATGTTTAGCTAACGAAAGGTAGTTCTTGTCAGGTTAATGAAGAGTGAGTGGCTAATAAATCACTCTTGGGGAATTTATGTTTAATACTTGAAAAACAGAAGAAACAAATAAATCAGAAAAAAAGTGGATTTTATGAGTGTTGAAGATGTTTTAAACGAAGCAAAAGAAGCGGTCAGAGAGATACTGCCGAGCAGTGTTCGGATAACGGACATACAGTTCGAGGGTTCGGTGATAGTTATCTACACAAAGGACATGGACAAATTCACCGAGGATGCTGATACTGTCAAAAAATTGGCTGAAAAACTTAAGAGAAGAGTAACTGTGAGACCGGACCCGTCGCTTTTGGATGATCCGGAGAAGGTCGAAAAAGAGATCAAGGAGTTAGTCCCTGATGAAGCGGAGATCACAGATCTATATTTTAAGGAAGATATAGGTGAGGTGACTATAGAAGCGAAGGCGCCGGGGATAGCTATCGGAAAGGAAGGAAAACTTCTAAACGAGATCAAGCGGGAAACAGGTTGGGCCGTAGATGTTATAAGGACTCCCCCGATCAAATCGAAAACGGTGAAGGATACCAGGGAATATCTAAGGAAGGCTAGGGATAAGAGAAAGAAATTCTTGCAAGAAGTCGGAAGAAAGATCAATAGAGATACCCGGGATGGAGAGACCTTTGGAAGAGTCACAGCTCTCGGGGGCTATAGGGAGGTAGGTAGGTCTGCACATCTGCTTCATACACGGGACAGTAAAGTTCTAGTCGATTGTGGAATCAATCCTTCCGCTAGAAGCCAAAATGACGAGGGAACACCTTATTTGAACGCACCTGAATTACTGCCGTTGGAAGATATAGACGGTGTTGTCTTGACACACGCTCATCTCGATCACAGTGGCATAATACCTGCTCTTTACAAATATGGATATAAGGGTCCTGTTTACTGTACTGCTCCTACCCGAGACCTTGCTGCTTTACTACAATTAGATTATATCAAAGTGAGTGTTAGCGATGCAAAAGAACCGCCTTATAAATCTAAGCATGTAAGAGAGGAAGTTATGAGGACGATACCTTTAGAATATGGAGAAACTACGGATATCGCTCCTGATATAAGGCTGACATTGCACAATGCGGGACATATCCTTGGATCTGCTGTAGCTCATATGCATATAGGCGACGGTGATTATAATGTGACTTTCACCGGTGACATCAAGTACGATGACACATGGCTCTTCAACCAAGCTAGTAATAAATTTCCTAGGGTGGAAACAGTGGTGATCGAATCTACTTACGGTGGATATGAAGACCTGCAGCCGAGTAGAAAAGACGCTGTAGAACAGCTCAAAGATATACTTGATCAGGCGTTGAACAATAGGAATGGAAAGGTGATAATTCCAGTGTTCGCAGTAGGTCGTTCTCAGGAGGTCATGCTCGTTATCGAGGAAGCGATGAGGAAGGGCGATCTCCCTGAAACTCAAGTGTATCTAGACGGTATGATATGGGAAGCTACAGCTATCCATACAGCCTATCCAGAATTTTTGAATAATAAACTAAAAAACAAGATATTCCACGAAGACGAGAATCCGTTCCTGTCAGAATATTTCAAAGAAGTAGGAAGTATGGAAGACAGAAGAGATATCTGTGATAGTGATGAGCCGGCCATCGTCCTAGCCACCGCGGGCATGATGAATGGTGGTCCCGTCCTTGAATATTTCAAAGCATGGGGAGATGATCCCGAAGCTACGTTGATATTCGTGGGCTATCAGGCAGAGGGTACATTGGGCAATAAGATCCAGAAAGGCTATGATAAGATCACGATGACCGAGAAGGGCCAACAAATAGATATCCCTGTAAAACTGAACATATATACCTGTGAAGGTTTCTCGGGACACAGTGACAGGATACAACTTCTTCATTATATAAGTAAGATGAAACCTAATCCAGATAGGGTGTTGGTAAATCACGGTGAGGAGAGCAAGGCTACGAATCTTTCGAGTACCATCTACAAGAAGTACGGTATAAAAACTAGGGCGCCTAGAAATCTCGAGACTATCAGACTTTATTGATTTTCTAGGCATACGTTTTGATCCTGGTATTCGTAATTCTAGAAGGAGTAGAGTAGGAAATATAAATAGTGACGTCCTCCTTCACCCTAGAAGCCGAAGGAATGAAATTCCTTCTTAGTTTGGAAATCCAAAAGGATTTCTGAAACAGGGTGAGGCTTCCTACGGAGCCACTGACTCCTTGCACAAGCCCGGAGGTTGCATTCCGCTCGCCGACTTTTTGTTTTACCCAAACACAGAGGTCAGGTCGTCGCTTCCAGCTCAAAGGGCCGCGCCACAACACCATGTCAATTCATGATCGGCCCCTGCCTGCAAAAGCGGTCTTCCCGAGACTTACTGAGGAATTCAAATGAATTCCTCATATCGATGGAATTTGCTTGCAAATTCCAGTAGATTCCAAGAGCCCGTGTCTGGAA
>JAGXLF010000092.1 GCA_018334835.1 Thermoplasmatota archaeon
TCGAACCGGTGAACCAGTGATGATCAGCCCTTATCTCGAATCCGAGGTCTGAGGCTAGAGATATAGAGGATTCGTTATCCTTAAAGATCTGGACAGCCGGAACAAGGTCTTTTTCTTCGGCTATCAAGCAAAGTTTCTCCGTCAGATCCTTGGCGAATCCTCTTCTCCTCCAATCCTCCTTTATGTGGAGCATACCTAGAACGATAGTTTTATCCGTGATAAAATGGGTTAGGGACCATCCTACAAGTTCATCTTCCTTTCTAACACCGTAGGCAGGACCTTTTTCGATACGTTCCTTGATGTAATCAGTAGAGTCGCTGTCCGACAGACCCCAGTAGTTGTTTATCACTTGTGCATCTTCTTCTTTTAACGGTTCGACTTCCGTTTCGGGCTCCCTGGGCTTTTCATATTCACGCCTCAGTAACCACGTAGGCCTATCGTCTTCGATCTTAAGGAGTTTCTGCGCCGCTCTGAAGGAATTAGGATCCACGGCATGGAATCTATACTCATCCCCTTTCTCGATATTCTCGGCTAGTAATTCCTTAATCGCCTCATATCTTCCTCTCATGGTGATGGTGCCCTCTCTTCGAAGGAGGACCCCCGAAGGCTTTTCTTCGCCTTTCAAAAACACTTCAGATTCCTCTTCACTCAATCTCGCCAGCTGATAAGAATTCACCACCGGCTCTCTCGATAGGTAATCTCTCGCTATCGATCTCAAGTCTTTCGAACTCATGATATCTATGAAAAGGAAAGTATTATTTGATTCTTATCAGCCGAAAGTAAAAAATAATCAGTTTCAACTATTAGATTATATGGAACTCGGAACTATCGATCTGGTCTTCGTTTTACATATCCTTCTAGCTGTAGGTATGGGTGGATTGATAGGATTGGAAAGGGAACACGAAGAAAAGAAACCGAGGGTCATCGCTGGGGTCAGGACATTTCCGCTCACTTCGATGTCTGGAGTTCTGTTCTCTTTCCTCTCCGCTTCAGTTGACTTGAGGTTCATCGAGGTCGGAGTTCTCATCTTCGGAGGCTTCTCTCTCCTTCTAGCTTACCTCAAATATGAGATCAAAACCATCGGGATAACGACACCTGTTGCGCTCTTCATCACATTTCTTATAGGGATCCTTATACAACAAGGATTCATATTAGAGGCCGGCTTTGTTACCATCACCGTGACTGTTCTTTTGATAACTAAAGAGAGACTTCATAGAATAGCCCGTAATCTAGGTCGATAGTGATCTTTATCCTTAGGTTTTATCAAGATTGAACGTTACATCTAAATATATCGAGTTGTAAGCATGACTGTGATTAAATTACTAGAGAAAGTAGAGAACGCCTTAGAAAAAGATCTGTGTGATCACTGTTTAGGTCGGTTATTTGCACAACTCGGAACAGGAATCACCAATGCAGAAAGAGGTAAAAGTCTTCGCATCTCTTATGCGATGTTCACCTCTGAAGAACAAAGGAAAGAGGTGCCGGAAGAACCGGAAAACTGTGAACTCTGCAGCGACCTTTTTAATGAAGTCGAAAAGTTTGCCGATCTAGCGGCAGGAGATCTACAGGAATACGAGTTCAGAGATTTTCTCATCGGTTCAAGGATAGACCCAGAGATAGAGGAGAACGAGGAAAAGATTTGGACGGAGCTCAACTTGACCACCGGTGAACCGATAAAATCGGAAGTAAATAGAGAAGTCGGAAAGCTCGTTCAGGAAATGATCGAAAAAGAGGTGAATCTAGAGACGCCGGATATCAAAGCCATAATAGATACCAGGTTCGACAGCGTTGATATCGAGATATCTCCTCTCTTCATATACGGAAGGTACAAGAAATTGAGCCGAGAGATACCGCAAACTAAATGGACATGTAAGAGATGCAGGGGTAAAGGGTGTGACAAGTGTGGGGGTACGGGAAAGATGTACGAGACCAGTGTGGAGGAGATCATCGGTGGACCTCTGGTCGAGATGACATCGGGCAAAGATTTCACCCTCCACGGGATGGGAAGAGAAGACATCGATGCTAAGATGTTGGGGGACGGAAGACCGTTTGTTATAGAGATCAAGGAACCGATCGAGAGAAAAATAGACCTAAAAAAATTTGAGCGTATGGTAAATGAAAGTGAGATGGTCCAGATCCATTCGTTAGAGTTCACGGAAAAAGAAAAGGTCGTGGAATTGAAGCAGGCGAGAGCGATCAAAACTTATAGAGTCGATATCTCGCTAAAGGAGGCGATAGAAGGGGCAAGATTTAAAAAGGTCAAGTATGAATTGGTGGGGCAAGAGATTTCGCAGAGGACACCTCGGCGAGTGGATCATAGAAGAGCAGATAAAATTAGAAAACGCAAGATCAGGGATCTAAAATTGATCTCCATGGAAAGCACTAGTATGACTCTCGATATCACCTGTGACGCCGGAACATATGTTAAGGAGTTCGTCCATGGGGATGAAGGTAGAACCCAGCCGAATCTAGCCGAAATGTTCGAAACGAAATGTGAAGTAGATAAACTTGATGTGATGAAAATCCATTATCCTGAAGGTGAAAAAGATGAAAAGATCTAAAGGTACCCGCCAGGGCACGCGCAAGATACTCAGAAAAGAACCGAGCGAGAGAGGGCTTATCCCTGTCAATAAAGCTCTCCAGGAGTTTGAAGAGGGTGAAAAAGTGAAGATAAAGATCGAGCCGAGCGTTCACAAGGCCCAACCACATAGAAGATTCCATGGAAATATCGGTGTGGTCCAAGGTAAACAGGGAGATGCCTTCGTGGTCGAAGTCAAAGACGGCGGAAAGACAAAGAAAGTGATAACCAGATCAGAGCATCTGGAAGAGTTCGAATAGGAGCGTTATTTTCATGTCAGATGAGGAACCCAGGTATGTATCATTGGCTGAAGTCAAAAAATTACTCAATGAAGAGTCTGAAGAGAGAGAATTGAGATATGAACAAAGTCTGGCTTTAGGCCATGCAGAGACCTTCGTAAAATTGTCTCTAGAGTCTACAGAGGATTTAATAGAGGAATTGATTGACGGATCTGATTTTATCGATGAGGAATCTGCCTACAAGCTCGCTGATCTCCTACCTCAAGATGAGGAAGGTGTAAGAGCCGTTTTTCAGCAGGATAGACACACTCCATCAGATGATGAATCGGAAAAAATAATAAATACTATTAAAAAATATCTTTGAGGGAGGAACTATGGAGGATTATGCTTACGTGTTAGATTATATGCCAGAAGGCAGACCCAACTCGAAGGACTATCAACACGAAAGTCTGGTTCTTGCCCTTGGCAAGGACGAGTTCAAACTTTTTGAGCTCATCCCAAAAGAAGGAAAAAATTTCTTGGTCGGCGATAAGGTTTACATCGGGAAAGATATGGACAAAAGAGAAAAAATAAAGCACGTAAAGAATCGTATAAGTTGGAACAAACTAACGAACGCGGCTAAGAGCGAGGTACCGTATGTAATAGATGATATAATAGACAACGAGGAAGAGCGTTTCCTGGAGTTTTATAACAAAGCTCATCCTATAACTAAAAAATATCACATGCTTGAACTTCTACCGGGGCTCGGGAAGAAAAAGATGAGAGCTATACTCGACGATAGGAAGAAGAACGGAAATTTTGAATCCTTTGAAGATCTGAAAGAAAGAGTGCCCATGATCCATCAAGCTAAAAAAATGATAAAAGATAGGATAATGGAAGAACTAAAAAATAAGGACATCAAATACCAAGTTTGGGTAGCTGAATAATAAAGAGATGGTAAAAAATGTTGGAAACTGATTCAAAATCTGAGATACAGATACAGACAGTCGATGAGTCTGACGAGTACACGACCGTATTCTTCGTCTTCGACTCTGTACTGAAGAATAGCGGTATGGAATCTAGGGCAGCCGTAGATCTTTTCAAGAACATCCAGAGTCAAAGTTTACAGTAAAAGGAGCGGCAGAACCCTCGGTTATTTTAAAACCCCAAGACTTTTATACTATCAACTACATCCTATTTTCTGTCCGACGTATGCACCATATATGTCGGACGACGTTTCCCATGGGATGGGAATCTATATGCACTCTAAATCTACGGTGGAGATTCCACCTCGGTCCAGTTGCTTGGAGGAAGATATATTTGCACCTTAAAAAGGTCAGGATGAAGAATTTTAAGTCGTTCGGTAATAAGATGGAAATACCCTTTAAAGAGGGTTATACAAATATAACAGGGCCAAATGGCTCCGGCAAGTCAAACATCGCAGATGCTATTCTATTCGTTCTGGGTCCGAAAAGTTCAAAGGAGATAAGGGCGGGTCGTCTGACAGATCTTATATATAACGGCGGAAAGGAAGGTAAACCAGCGGATAAATGTAAAGTCAGTCTGATATTCGAAAACGAAGATCGGACGATCCCTGTAGATGAAAACGAAGTGACTTTTACTAGAAAAATACAAATATCCGATAACGAGCAGGGATACAATTCCTATTTTTACATAAATGGTAGAACATCTACCTTAACTGAATTCCAAGACCTACTTTCTCACGCTAGGATATCACCTGGAGGTTACAACATAGTCCAGCAGGGTGATATATCTAAGATAGTCGAGATGAGTTCGACGGAGAGAAGGAAGATATTGGATGACATCTCTGGTATCAGTTCTTA
>JAGXLF010000093.1 GCA_018334835.1 Thermoplasmatota archaeon
CTTTGATGGCCATTGGAATATTTGTTATTAACCTATAAAGATATACTTCTCAAGCTTTAGAAGTAGATGAGCTCTTAGAGGTTTTCTACCAAGTTTGTATTACTCAAATTTTAAATAGCTTCTATTAGTTTGAGAAAGAAAGGGAAATGGAATGACTGATGAAAAGGCTATTTTGGAAAAGATAGAAAAAAAGGATATAGAATTCCTTCGTCTTCAATTCACGGATATTTTGGGGACGGTCAAAAACGTCGCGATTCCAGCTAAAAAGGCAGAAAAAGCCTTTAGAGAGGGGATCTGGTTCGACGGTTCCTCTATAGAAGGTTTTGTGAGAATACAGGAAAGTGACATGAGACTAGACCCTGATCTTGATACTTTCACGATTCTTCCCTGGAGAGAGGACGGAGAAAAGGGAGAAGTAACCGCTCGATTGATTTGTGACGTTATAAATTCTGATGGTTCTACCTTCGAGGGAGATCCAAGGGCAATATTGAAGAAAACGATTCGAAAATTTGATGAACTAGGTTTTGAAGTTATGGCGGGTCCTGAGCCGGAATTTTTTGTTTTTGAAAAAAAGAACGGCATGCCAACGACTGAACCTCACGATTTTGGAGGATATTTTGATCTAGCGCCAAAAGATCTCGCATCTGATCTTCGTCGGGAAATAATTCTCGCACTCACGAAAATGGGCTTCGATATCGAAGCTAGCCATCATGAAGGTGCTGACGGTCAGCACGAGATAGACTTCATGTACGAGGATGTTCTTAGAACGGCAGATAATATTACAACGTTCAAAAGTGTGGTCAGAATCATCGCTGAACAGAATGATCTCCATGCAACCTTCATGCCTAAACCGATGGAAGATGCAAACGGAAGCGGTATGCACACACATATCTCACTTTTCAAGGATGGAGAGAACGCTTTTTATGACGGATCGGATGAATTCGGGCTTTCCAAAATTGCCTATCAGTTTTTAGCAGGTCTTCTTGAACATGCACCTGCGATTACTGCCCTGAGCAGTCCTATCGTCAATTCTTATAAACGCTTAGTACCTGGCTATGAAGCTCCCGTTTATGTTGCCTGGAGCGATGTGAACCGCTCTACGCTAATAAGAAAGCCTGGATCCTTTAGACCGCAGGATGCAAGACTCGAATATAGGGCCCCCGATCCGTCTTGTAATCCCTACTTAGTTTTAGCGGCGTTACTACAGGCTGGTTTAGATGGCATCACAAGGGAATTAGAAGCTCCAGAACCGATTCGAGAGAATATCTACGAATTGACGAAGGAAAAACGAAAAGAATATGGGATAGAAACCCTTCCCGACAATCTTAAAGAAGCTATCGATTCTCTCGAAAAGGACGAGGTTATCTTAAATACTCTCGGAGATCATGTCAGCAAAAAATTCATCGAAGCGAAGAGAGCAGAATGGGATGAATACAGATCTACAGTTAGTAATTGGGAAATCGATAGATATCTGGAGAAATTCTAAAGCACCACAGAAACGAAATCTTGAGGACACCAATCAAAATGATTAAATAGGAAAGGGATTTTATTACCAAATATGGTAAAGCAAGAAGGTGGTGGAGGCTTTCAATCCGCCGCGGGATTGATGCGCTATTTCGATGAAGAGGATGAAAAAAGCCCTAAGATAGATCCCAGACTGGTCATAGCCCTTATAATAGTGATGATCGTTGTATTAGAAGTTGCCAGATGGCAGTGGCCAGTATGAGCAAGTAACGATCGATCGCCTTAGAACTCTCAAAGTCTGTTTGTTTCTATTTTTTGTAGTAAATGTTTTTTAAAAAACTGAAAAATCTATATCAAGGAACTAGCAAGATAAAACTTAAATTGTGTAGAGTATTACAGATATGTAAGGGCATGAAAAGAACTACCAAGATACAGAGGATTAGAGAACTCGTTAGTATCCTTCGAGAACATGGATTTCAAAATTTTATAAGAGAGTTAGGTCTGACCAGTTTTTTATCTAGATCTAAGATGGAGGAAAGAGTAGAAAGTAAGATGCAGGACGTGAAGGCTCATGAATTAAGAGAACTTTTTGAAGACCTTGGTCCAGCTTTTATAAAGTTAGGTCAATTTTTAGGAATGAGACCTGATATATTACCTCCACACTTTGCTAAGGAATTACAAAAACTGCACGACGAAGCAAAACCTTTTCCGGGAGAGAAAGCGAGGGAGATCATAAAAAATGAACTTGAATATGATCTGGATGAGATATTTGAGGAATTTTATAACGAACCGATAGCTTCTGCTTCGATCGGACAAGTACATGAAGCTACGCTCAAAAATGGGAAGGAAGTCGTAGTTAAAGTTCAACGCCCTGGGATCGAAGAGGACGTTCAGGCCGATCTTGAGCTGATAGAAAGATTCACTAGAATTCTTGAGGACGTTTATCCGGAAAGTGAGATGTATCAGCCTCATGAGGTCACTAAGGAATTCAAAAAGATGCTCGAAAGCGAACTTGACTATACCGTTGAAGCTAGGAACGCACAGAGGTTCTACAATGCTTTCGAAGAAGAGCCGGATATAAAGATTCCCAAAATATATTGGGATTATCTCACCAAGAGAGTTCTGATAATGGAGAACGTCGAGGGAAAAAGTATGCGCACTCTAATCGACGGAGATTATCCAGACGAATTCAAAAGAGAGATCGCTGAAAATTTTGCTCGAAACATGATGAGACAATTCTTTATCCATGGAATATTTCATGCTGATCCTTCTCCTGGAAATATCCATTTCTGCGAAGAAGACGGGTCTCTAGTCCTTTTAGACTTCGGAGCGATAGGTCGTTTCAATGAAGAAATGCGGAACAAGCTCATAGATATTTTCATCGGGATGTTCGAAAATGATATCGAGAAAGTGAAAAACATATTGCTGGATATAGGCGAAATACATGGTGAGTATGACGAGGAAAACTTGAAATGGGACATAGAGAATGTCCTTCAACTTTACAGAAATAAACCTGACCTGATGTTAAAAGAGGGATTAGATAACGAGATAATGGATATAGTTAGAACTCATAATATCACCCTACCAGTAGATTTTCTATTGATGGAAAGAGCTATCGCGGAAACCGAAGGGATCTGTACTACGTTGGACCCAGATTTCGATTTTTTTAAGGCTTCAGAACCTGTCATGGAAGAAATCGTTATTGAGAGGTATCATCCAAAAAAGCAGATCAAGAATGTGTTCGACTCCGTCAACAATTACAGAAAATTATTCATGGACTTCCCTGATAGAGCCAATAATGTCCTAGATAATTTAGAGAAGGGGGAACTTAAGATAGATATAGAACTTACAGGGTTGGAAGATATGGAGGAACGATTGGACTCTATCTCGAATAGATTGAGTTATACGATATTAGCGGCATCGATAATAATCGGATCTGCGCTGATTGTTCTTTCAGGGCAACAGCAATCATTAGGCCCTTATATTTTTCTGATATCAATATTGATTGGAGTATGGTTGATATACACTATAATTAAAGAAGGTGGCTATTAAAAGGGGCAAGATTTTACCACAAAACCTGTCTTTCTGATGTTTGCGTAGGCGTGCAAAGATTTTAAATATACTGAGAATGAGTTCTTGATACAGAGTAGCATTTCGCTACGTTGAGGTGTTTAAAATGCAATATAGAAATTTTGGAGAGATCGATTGGAAACCTTCGGCTTTAGGTTTTGGAGCTATGAGGCTACCCTATGAGGATGATGATAGAGGGAAGATAAAAGAGGAAGAGGCTATTGAGATGATCAGATGGGCGATCGACAACGGTGTGAACTACGTTGATACTGCCTGGCCTTATCATGACGGTAATAGCGAGGAATTGGTAGGAAAAGCCCTGAGAGATGGATACAGAGAGAAAGTGAAAGTTGCGACCAAGCTCCCGTCATGGGATGTTGAAGATTCAGATGATCCTGACGAATTCTTGGAAAAACAGCTTGAGAGGTTAGATGTAGAAAAGATCGATTTTTATCTACTGCACGCCCTGAGTAAGAAACATTGGGATAACTACCAGTCATTAGATATAGATATCTTTGAGTGGATGCAGGATAAACGAGACGAAGGTAAGATAGATCATCTCGGATTTTCATTTCATGACGATCTAGATATCTTCAAAGAGATAGTCGATACCTACGATTGGGACTTCTGCCAGATTCAATATAATTATTTGGATCGAGATTTTCAGGCGGGAAAGGAAGGTCTGAAGTACGCCGCGGATAAAGGACTTGGAGTGATTATAATGGAACCTCTCCGAGGAGGTAAACTGGCAAAGGAACCGCCGGAAGCTATCAAAAAGATATGGAACGAAGCAGATAAAGAAAGAGAGCCAGTAGAATGGGCTTTAAAATGGCTATGGAATCAACCTGAAGTTTCTCTGGTATTGAGTGGTATGAGTGAACTTGAACAAGTGAAAGAGAATGTTCAGTATGCTTCCAAATCTGGCGTTGGCACACTCTTTGATAATGATCTCAAAATAGTCGATAAAGCTGCAGAAAAATACAGAGAGATATCTCC
>JAGXLF010000094.1 GCA_018334835.1 Thermoplasmatota archaeon
CTATGATTTAAACTTTTGTAATCATTTCAAATGAGTAGATTTTTTGATCACCACAATATATATATCGGATTTGAATCATAAACTTGCTAGAGGTAAAATCGTGGGAGCGGGATCTCAAAGAAAAAATATCCTCGTATATCTCGGAGTTGTTATAACAGTCTCTTTACTTCTGATCTGGTTCGTTTTTGGTGTTATGAACAATGGTGAGGATTTCAAAGAGGATACGATAGTTTTAACGAATTCATCAGGCGAAAATTTCACGATCACTGTTGAGATAGCTGAAACAGAGGAGGAGCGGGAACAGGGACTTATGCATCGAGAGTCGCTCTGTGAAAATTGCGGTATGCTGTTTGTTTACGATAAAAACGTTCATAATGGCTTCTGGATGAAAAACACATATATTCCCTTGTCTATAGCTTTCATATCTGAAGAAGGAGAAATAATGGAGATCCAACACATGGAACCCGAAACGACAGACACTCATAGACCCGAAGAACCATATCGGTACGCCTTAGAAGTGAATGAAGGATTTTTTGAGGATAATGATGTAGGTGTGGGGGATTCGGTCTCTATCCCCGATCGTTATGGATGAAATTACTTTTTTGGACTGAATAGAGATACCGAGGTTCTGGATTTTCTCTGCATTTTTGGCGACTATATAGAGAGCTCTCGGAAATCTGGTATTTGTTTTTGCTCGCTTATAACCTGCCTAAGCCGGTTTATATCCGACCACGAGTGCAAGTTCTTGACAGCCGATACGACCAGGATCACAACTTATATCTGGGGTAGACCTCGCCTTAAGACCGTTCACTTTATATCGAAGGCTGGTCGTCGGTATCTTTTTGTTCCTTATCACGCTGAAGATGATCTTTTTTCAATGATGGACTGAAAAGGACTTTAGGTAGGTGATCCCGAGATTCTCTGCAGGGTCTTCTGAAGGCCTCTAGTACGCCTTGAAAAACAATGCTATTCTGATCTCAATAGCTTCTTCTATCTTTGATCAGTCTTTACATTTTTGGAGAGGATGATCAAGAGTTATATACGGGAGGGATATCGCGGATATGCAAGGAATAGAGACGAAAGGGATCGTCTGGTTGATCTTCGAATTTTTGAGGAATGATGTGATCTCCAAAGATGAATCAAAGGATTTCATAGATTCCATGATCGATGAAGGATGGTACTGCTCTACCGACTTGTACAAGAATATGCTCCAGAGGGTAGAGTAGAGAGGGGATCACTATCTTTGAGTGTGAACAAAGTCTTTTTGTTGATAGGATGTTTTTTTGATTTTTAAAGAGGAAGAATCTGCTGATATTTCAATCCCTTAAAGTGTCTTTTCTAATTCGATCCTCCCTGGTCTTTTATCAAAATTCAATTTTTCGAGAATTTTGAGTATACTTTCGTTCATGCTTTCCGTCTTCATCTTAGAGACGCCTTTCTTTTCAGCTATCTCGACAGCTCTTGTCAACATCGCCGTCGCTACTCCCTTTTTCCTGTGTTTTCGTCTGACTCCTCCTAGGCCTGTATAGATGGCGTTCTCTTCTTCAACATCGTATTGGATGAGCATACCGATGAATCTTCCGTCTTTCTCAACTATTATAGTGCATTCGGGAGAGAATATAGGCCGATTAAATATCCTCTCTATAAACTGGTCGTAATCCATCCCTGTAAATTCTTCAGAACCTGGGATGTCCTCCATGATCTCCTCGAATAATCCGTAAATTTTTCTTCTGTTATTTTCATCATTTCCTATCTCCTTCAGTGTAGTTATACCTATACCATCTTCATCTAAGTTCTCTTCAGATCGACCGTCCTTTTCAAGATCAAAGCTATCTACATCCAATTCCAATTCCCATACTCTATTCATCTCCCTGAAACCTCTGTCTTTAAGAAACCTGATCGCTCTTTCTTTGCCCTCTTTGGTGTTGGCTTTCAACTTGATAGGGTCGTATTCATCTAGTTCTTTCATAACGTGCTGATAAAGCTCGGCTCCATATCCCTCACCCTGCCTGTCCGGATGTATCGCTCCATAGATAGAGAACTTCCCTGGCTCGTAACTACCTTCCCACTGTGAGTAAGAGGCATGTCCGATCACTTCACCATCTAGTTCGGCTATGTACCTTTGATGCTTGCATTTTTCTGGAAAGTTTTCGTCTAAATGCTTTAAAGATTCAACGCTGGATTTTGTCCATGGAGAGATCACGTTCTGCAGTTTTACTACTTCTTGGTAATCTGATTCTTCGAATTTTCTAATCTCTAACCCTCTAGAGCTCATCTTTTCTCACACATCGCAAGCATGAAGGCTTATCATATTAATCTTATCTTCACATAGAAGAAAATTCCTGTTCACATCCGGTTAAAGACGCTCATGAGAGGGGGAATTTTTGGATAAGAGTGAATAAATCTATTTCAATCTTTTTTCAATACCCTTTAAAATGAGTAGATCAAAATTCAGCTTTTCTATCAACTCTAATCTAGTTATATTTTTCTCGCTCATTTTACTTGTGTTGGTATATACGTACTAATAATATGATTTTTCGTTTTTTGAATTACTAAAAACGTAAATAAAATCATGATAAAATTTTAAATTAAAAACGAAAATACTAAATATATGTACGTTATGAGCATATTGAGGTGAAAACATGAATAAAGAAGAAAAAGAAGGCATGCCTCTAATTGGAGATAAGTTCCCAGAAATGAAAGTTAACACAACACATGGGGAGATCGAATTACCGGATAAATTCAAGGACAAGTGGTTCATATTGTTCTCACATCCCGGTGATTTTACTCCGGTGTGTACGACCGAATTCTATTCATTCCAGAAGAAGTACGACGAATTTAGAGAACTTAACACTGAATTGATAGGTCTGAGTATAGATCAAGTCTACAGTCATCTGAAATGGATCGAATGGATAGAGGAGAAGATGGGTGAAAAGATCGAATTTCCGGTCATCGCGGATGGAACAGGTAAGGTTGCGAATAAGTTGGGATTGATACACAGTGCAGGTGGTACCGCGACAGTAAGAGCCGTATTCATCGTCGATCCGGAATCTAAGATCAGAGCTATACTTTACTATCCGGCAGAGTTGGGTAGAAACATGGACGAGATAATCAGGATGGTCAAAGGATTCCAGAAAGCCGATAAAGAGGGTGTCGCTATTCCTGCAAACTGGCCAGAAAATGAACTGGTGAAAGACGATGTGATCATGCCGCCGGCTTCTAGTGACGAGGAGATAGAGAAGAGAAAGAAACAGGAAGACGATGGAGAGATCGAGTGCTACGACTGGTGGCTCTGCCATAGAGAGAACTGAATACCGTTCCTTAAACCTTTTCTTTTTTATTTAACTATTCTTAGATCACGATCTGTCAAGAGATGTAGATCTAAGTATTGGTATATACCTGTCAGTTATGGGTATAGAAAATTACAAAGGGTAATTCGTCAATCGATTATCGATGGCAAAAGATCAACTAGAGGTGGATATTGACGAGCTGTGCGAAGCCTATGAATTCTCCAATTTCGAAAATTCTTACTACCTCGATCTGGATACCGGTGAAGTCCTGCTCATAGTACACCACTCAGGAGTGGCAGAACAGAACAGGAAAAACAAGAAAAAGATCGAACAGGACGATGAAGGCCGTTACATCAAGGTGCCTAGTACTGATTCACGAGAAGGATACCGAGACATGCAGGACTTCATCCAGACAGTTGACGATAAGGATCTTAGAGAGAAACTTCGGATAGCTATCGACGGTAAAGGCGCTTTCCGCAGATTCAAGGACGTGCTTAAAAGATATCCAGAAGAGAGGGAGAGATGGTTCGAATTCAAAGATGAGAGGACTAGGAAGCGGGTGTTGGAGTGGTTGGAGAGGCAAGAGATAGGATCCGATTTTACGATCTTATCATCCTCTAGGTAGGCGTAAATATCGTTTTCGAGTTTTCTAATTTTAGAATGATCTTGTTTGTGATTTAAGGTCAATACAAAGATTACGAACACCGTTTGTTTTCTTTGCAATCTACGTGCAGGATTGCAAGGGAATGAATTTCCTTTTTCACTCGGCTAATGAGCCTATGATGGAGCTGACGCTGTTTGCAACATGATCAGTAGCAGGTTGTGAAGGTATTGGGTGGAGAAATAAGACCCCTCAAAGGTCTGATTTGACCTTTCCAACATCGTAGGAGATATCACAGCTTGGATCTTGAGTTTGCTATAACCCAACATATAGGGTTTATTTTTCAAGATTCAGTAAGATTTTCCATATCTGTCGGGACTGGTTTTAGAATCTGTATCGGAGCCTGCCCCTCTGCCGAGGCTCATGACCAAAGTTATCAGATAGATAGGTGTAAAGATGATCAACAGGATGAGCCAATAGATATTGAATCTCACGAATAACGTGACGATCCAGAGAGATAATAGTAGAACACCCATGCCTATCTTGAAGAGAAATCTTTCTTTTCTGCTCTCTCTTCCAAACATCACCTATACCTCATGTATATATCAGGGA
>JAGXLF010000026.1 GCA_018334835.1 Thermoplasmatota archaeon
TATTTCATATCAAGAGCTAATTTTTGTTTTATATCTTGAGAATTAAGGTGAGCAACTGACAGCGGGCCGGGGAACGGTGACCTTCAAACAGCCAGGTTTATCTTCTTCCCCGAAGGGAACAAGACTCCTGACCTAAGCCGTCGTTCCAAGGGTCCACGCTATGGGACCTAAGCGTCCCGTGGGCTCGCGCACCACAGTACCACAGAGCACGCTGGTGGACTTAACTTCCGGGTTCGGAATGGGACCGGGTGTTTCCCCACCGCTATGGCCGTCAGTTGCTCGTTGAATTTCTTAAAGGCAAGAGGTATTTATGCCTTTCCATACCATTATCTTTTTTAACCACAATGCTTTTATTACCGTCGTATCTTAGTAATATAACACCATAATAAAATAAAGAGGCGATTACATTGAATTTTGTGTTAGAGATAATGGTTTGGCTCGGTGCTATTCTTTTATTAGTGGGTTATTTGTGGGACTTTAAAAAACACCTATTTAGACTTTTTGGATACATTCTACTCGGCATTTTTTGGCTGGGTGAGGTTCCTTATTATTTGGCACTCTCAGATTATTTCAACGCAGTCTTATGTTTTATAGTATTACCGCTCTTTGCTTATTTTGGGTATAATGAATTCCTTTCCCAAAAGTGGGAAGAAGATCCAGAAGTCATGCGGTTTCTTGCCGGTGGTATCTCGATCGCCTCTCTGATATATTTTGGGGTTCAAAGGATACCTCTTTTAACCGGATTCCTCATAAGAATAGTGGCGGAACATACGGTCTTTTTTACAAATCTTCTCGGATATGATTTCACAATTGGGGCACTAAATTACGGTGGAAATCCTCTTCTCTATCGCACAAATTATGAGTCCATCTGGGTCCCAATCAAAGGAAGTGGGATCCGCATTATTTTAGCTTGTACCGGTCTTCAGGTCATGGCTGCAGCGGGTGGTCTAATAACCTCAACGAAAGCAAAGTTGAAACCGAAGATCATCAGTCTACTGATTGTTTTACCTACCGTGTACATCGCTAATGTTGCTAGAAATGTGATGATCATCTATCTAACATATGAAGATATCGTTTCTTTCGATATGGCCCATAACCAGATTGCAAAAACAGGCTCTACTATAGTTCTGATAATATTGATGTTGATAGTTTTTGAGATAATGCCAGAATTTTATGATAATATTATAAGCATCGTGAAACTTCCAAAACGTGAACCTATCCACCAGAAACAACAGGAAGAATCTTGATAGTTATATCTTCCTCAACCTTCTCGTCGAGAGGTAGAGGCTCTCCCTCAGAGAGCACTATAACAGAATCTAGATGATAATCCAGCTTTTTTACCACAGTCGAAACTTGACTCTCTTCAGGGACTTCGACCTTTCCTTCACCTTCGACTTCTACTTTCATCGATTCCGATAATGAAAGGAGGATGTATTTAAATCCATATGAGAGTCTCTAGAAAATAAAAGAATAGTTTTTCGATAGGCTGCTAATCCCTTTATTCTCTATCACTGACCTCTTCGAACCCCTTCTCGAGTGCCTCTATATTGAGTTCTGTGTACTTCTCAGGGAATTCTTCCCTAACCGTCTTCTTAAGCATGTCTATATCGATTTTTTCAGATACACGGGCTAGTGAACCGAGCAACACCACGTTTGCTGCTTTAGCAGTACCTATGTCCTCCGCTATCTTTCCCGCGGGCACTTCATAAATTTTTCCAGGTATTTCCGGCACATTTTCCACTCTTGAACTATCTACTATAAGAACGTCAACTTTTTTAGCAGTATCTTCCCATTCATCCAAAGTATTCTGGTACATGACTAACAAGTAATTTGGTGTGTCTATCACCAGCTCGTCTAGTTCTTTTTTATCTGCGATGACATCTGAATACGCGATCCCACTTCTCACCGCTGCGGAGTAAGATCTCTGTTGGACCACATGATAACCCTGTTCGATAGATAGAGATCTGCCGAGTATCGTTCCAGCTCTTACCGTCCCCTGACCTGCCCAACCACCTATCCTTATCTTTATCATTTTGGGTCACCTCCGGCTTCTTTTATTTGTCTGTAAATCTGTTCGGTGAGCTCAGGTTTATCTACTTTGGATAGAGTCCCAACGTATATCTTTTCGGTGTCTTGATCTTTGCTCGTGTTTTCCTTATACCATTCAAGCATCTCTAACCCGCTCATATTTTTCTTTTTCCCGGTTCTAGTCGGGCACTGGGTTAGAATCTCTATGAATGAGAAGCCATCAGTCTCTATTGCTTTCTCTACTTCCTCTATAAGTTCGTTCATATGGTAAGTCGTCCAGCGGGCTACATGGCCAGCTCCAGCTGCCTTAACAACTTCGGCAGCCTCGAAACTCGAAGATGGATTACCATAAGGGGTAGTCAATGTTTCTTCGTCGTGTTCCGTCGTAGGTGCCACCTGACCTCCAGTCATAGCGTACAGGCCGTTATTGATCATGAAAACATTCATGTCTACATTATTTCTAGCTCCGTGGAGAAGATGGTTCCCACCGATACCTGCGCAATCACCGTCGCCTGAAACGACCATGACTTCTAAATCTTGATTTCCTAATTTGACTCCAGTCGCGAAAGCAATAGCCCTTCCGTGAGTGGTATGGAGAGTATCTACTCTCCAGTGGGGCGAAGGTATCCAGGCTGCACATCCTATCCCGCTGACCGCGACTATCTCGTCCTTAGAGAGCTTACTTTTTTCAACAGCTCTCGATAGCGAATTCAATACCATTCCTCCTCCACACCCTGGGCAGAATGGAGAGGGATGACTCCTTACATATTTCTCTTTGATATCTTTAGCCTTAAGCATCATAGCACCTCCTTTATATTGTCATATATCTTATCAACCGTTGGAAGTGAATTCAGTCTATCGAATATGTGCAAATTCTCGGAAGGTACGGACCTTTCCACTTCCATCCTATATCCTCTTAAAGATAATTCCGCCAGTAATACTTTTGAATTTTCTCCTATCTTCTTCAGTCTTTTCTCGGGACTCGGCCAAATCACTTTAGGCCGGAAGAAGCCGACATTATGTCCTTCTTTTCTAGCTTTTCTCACCGCTCCTCTAGCAGGTCTTGACATCGAGCCATATGAAACCACTACAAGATCAGAATCCTCCGCATGGTGTTCTTCCCAATCCTCTATATCCTCGCGGTTGTCCTCGATCTTATCGACTAGACGGCGAACTAAATTATCCTGCGCTTCGAAACTCGAAGTGTCTCTCGTTCCGTCCCCTAGATGTGTAGAACCCGTAACAAGTAGTTCTTCACCTTCGCCAAAATTGGGCATCGGCGGGACATGGTCTTCTCGATCGGTATCAAAAAATTCCCTTTCCCCTTCCTCCGGTCTTCTTCTCTTGACGGTTTTAACGTCTTCTCGTATCTTCACTTTCTCTCTCATGTGGCCTACTCCCGCGTCTGCAAGAAGAACCACTGGCGTCCTGTATCTTTCTGCCAAATTGAAAGCTCTAACAGTAAAATCGAACATCTCCTGAACCGAATTCGGTGAAAGTGCGATTAATTCATAGTCGCCTTGACTTCCAAACCTTGCCTGCATCACGTCTCCAGTCCCCGGCTTTGTAGCCTGTCCGGTAGAGGGTCCAGCTCTCTGTACGTTGACCACAACACAGGGTGTTTCAGTCATGACAGCATATCCTAGATTTTCTTGCATAAGAGAAAAACCTGGGCCGCTGGTCGCTGTCATGCTCTTCAGACCGGTCCATGACGCCCCGACGATAGAGGCCATGCTACCCAGTTCATCTTCCATCTGAATGAAACGTCCTCCTACCTTTGGCAGTTCCTCTGAAAGATGATTCATCACTTCGGAAGCGGGCGTTATCGGATAGCCAGCATAAAATCCACATCCTGCCTTAAGGGCACCTTCAGCACAGGCGATATTGCCCTCCATAAAATATTCCCCCTTCTCCTTCATCTCTCTTCCACCTCTATTGCAAAATCCGGACAGTAAAGTTCGCATCTTCTGCAAACAATACATTCTTCTTCTGCTACGACCTCGGCAAAATGATTCCCGTACTGATTCAGATCATCTGATTCATCAAGAACATCCTTCGGACAAAATTTTATACAGATACCGCAACCAGTGCAAAGTTTCCTATCTATATTGATCTCGACATCTTTAGACATCCTATCGGATGGGCAAATACCTGATGGATATAAACCTTTTTGATTTTATTATTTAAGAGATTCAAGAAGGGGGCCATCCCCCTTTTTGAAGCAGCTTTTTTTGTTGCTGAACCTGTGGAGATTTTGGATCGCTCTTTGTTCCACATCTTTTGCATCTAAGCTTCCCCTCGTTGGTGTACTCGGCTTTATTATAACCGCAACTCTGACAAACATAACCTATAGTGACCCCTGCAGTATGGTCTTTGGGCTCAGGGATTTCTTCTTGTTGCTCTATTTCTCTCTCGTGTTTTTCCTCCGAACCTTCCCGTAACCAGAGAATGAACTTGTTGATGTAATTGTAGGTGTAATACACTCCAACGGCAATCCAAAACAACATAAGAAGGCTGGAGTACAAATCAAAGTTTGGTATGTTCATCATTTGACCAGGTATATTTATGAAGTTCCAAAAGAAATGAAGAAGGATAGCTGAATGTAAGCCGTCTTTGACGAATAGGTAACCGATGAAAACACCTGCGGGCAGGACCTGAACCGCTTTGAGCGGATCCCATCCCCATCCTGGAAGATGCGCCACAGCAAAGACGATGGAAGATATTATGACTAGTGTGACAGAATAACGTTCTTCAAAACCGAAGCCACCGAGGAGATATTTCGTAAAATTTTTTTTCCCTTTAGCTAGAGCGTAAATTAATATAGGTATCCCTATATAAACAACTCTAACTGTTATCTCCTCCCAAACGACTGCCTTAGTCACGCTGAAAACTCTCTCCCAGATTGGCGCTTTAAGGAACTCTTCAGGCGTTTCTATTCCTCTTCCAGTCAACTCTAGCATTATGATGTAAACATAACTGATGAACAGTAGGGCAGTAAAGACGGTAACGAGTCTCAGTATCGGTGAGGATGTTGCGCTGTTGTCATTATCTAGTTTTTTGAATTTTCCTCTAAAAACATTTTTTATGTAAGATGCAAGGTCTTTCCAACCTGTGTAAAAGACGATCGCATAAGATAACAGGATAGAAGCGACCAAGAACAAATAATAAATTGCAAAAGGATAACCACTTATCTCTGCTATTCCGAGGCCAAACGGAATCAATATATATATTGTGGTCTGATGAGTTAGAGTTTCTGGTAAAACCAGATCTATAGACCAAAGCAATAATCCAATATTGAAGATCAGATAACCCAAGAACGATATGATCGCTAGGAAAGTTATCAGACCTTTTAACTTGCTTGTTATATCTGAACTACTATCTCTTTGAGTTGCCAGAGTGTACCCACAGTTAGTGCACCTGCCCTCAGTAATCTCTGACTTACATCGTGGACATTCCATCGAACTCACATTATAAAGTTGTGTATAAATGGTTTGCCTTCAATAGGAATTCATAAAAGTGGTAAAAAAAAGAAAGGGATCGTTTTATTTCTTCACTTCTGTCGGTATGATTTTCTCTAGTTCACCTTCTTCGACTTTTTCTTCCAACCGGTCTCTCAATTTGAATTTCTGAACCTTTCCCCTTCCTGAGACGGGCAAACTGTCGGTTATGGTAACATATCTTGGAACTTTGGCACTAGCTATCTCGCCGTAAACAAAGTCGACCACGTCCTGTGGTGTTATGTCCGCAACTTCCGTGGGAACGACCGCTGCAGCTATCACTTCTCCGAGCTGCTCGTCCGGAACACCGACAACCGCGACTTCTTGTATCTCGTTATGCTCTATCAGATATTCTTCGATCTCCCTAGGATAAACGTTTAGACCACCAACGATGACCATGTCTTTCTTCCTACCGACTATCTTAACATAGCCTCTTTCGTCCATCTCAGCTAGATCTCCTGAGTGAAGCCATCCGTCTTCTATTGTTTCTTCAGTGGCCTCAGGTTTGTTGTAGTAGCCCTTCATAACGTTGTATCCTTTAACAAGAAGTTCTCCCGTCTCTCCCGGTTCTACTTCATTACCTTGGTCATCTACGGTCTTGATCTCCTGATCGGGCATGACTCTACCTACGGTTTCAACCCTATCTTCTACCGAATCGTCGAATCTCGTCATCGTGACTCCAGGAGAAGCTTCCGTAAGACCGTAAGTTATAGAAACGTTGCATCCCAAGTCATTTATCACCGATTTCATGGTCTTGACGGGACAGCTAGACCCGGCCATTATACCGGTCCTCAGACTGCTGGTATCGTAGTCTTCTTCCTTGAGCGCCTCGAGCTCACGTATGAACATCGTAGGTACGCCGTGTATCATCGTGGCCTCTTCTTTTTCAACCAGTTCTAGGGCATTGTGAGGTTCGAATTCCACGAGAGGGATCATCGTTCCTCCAAAACTGACCATCAATGTTATACTCATGACGTTGCCGAAACAATGACTGAACGGCACAGGTATCACCAGTTTGTCATCCTCGCTTGTCTGTAAGATCTCTCCCTGATCGTGAGCATTCTTCACTATCTGGTAATGAGATAACATCACTCCTTTCGGTTTCCCCGTAGTGCCCGATGTATAAAGGATGAAAGTCACGTCGTCTAGATCTGTACCCTTCTTCCTCTCTAGATAATCCTGATCTTCTTTCCAGTTTTTCCCCTCTTCATAAGCCTCTTCAAAAGTGAAGGAATCGAACTTCTCGCTTTTTCCTTCTTTCATTATCAAGGTATCAACTTTGTCAAGGTCTTCTTTCTTATCTTCGAGGATATCTAAAAAGTCATATTTTCCGTACTCTTCTGTAGTTATGACCGCTTTAGTGTCGGAGTCGTTGAACATGTACTCTATCTCTCCTCCTTTGTACCAGGGATCAGTAGGGACTACGACTGCCCCGATCTTGGGTATCGCGAACCATGCTATTATCCATTCAGGTAGATTGGGCAGCCAGATCGCTACCTTATCGTCTCTTCCTATACCTCTCTTCATGAGGAAACTAGCTAGCCTTTCAGCTCTTTCGTTCAGTTCCTCATATGTGATCCTTTCATCTTCAAATATGATAGCTTCCTTATCCGGATGTTCTTCAGCTTTGTCCTGTAGAAGTTGACCGATGGTGGTTTCCATGATTTTGCACCTCTTGGAAGTTGGAATAAAAGTAAAAGATATAAGTGTTATGATTCCTATCTATATAATTTTGACTAAGTTCATATTTTCCTACCTATAATAACATAACCTGTGTGACCCAGCACGTCATAGGAAGGTCTGACCGCACCCTGTTTGGCCACGATATCTCTTTCAAGATTTTCGAAAGTTTTGATGTCTATGTAATCCTGACCTTTTAGTTCCAAAGTGATCTTTTCCAATTGATTCATCGTTGGTATATAAGCTGCAAAAAATCCTCCTTTGCTGAGGGATCTCTTTGCGGTATCTAGAGCCTTCCATGGCTCGGGTATGTCTAAGATCAACGCATCGACATCTTTTTCGTCGACATCAGAGGTGACGTCTCCCTTTTTGATAGTAGATATCTTGTCTAGCTCAAGTTTTTTTAGATTTTTCCGAGCTCTTTTGATAGATTCATCTTTCAGTTCGTACGTTATCACTTCTCCATCCGGCCGAACCATCTGCGAAAGCACCGCAGTTAAAGCGCCCGAACCTGCCCCTCCTTCTATTACCTTCTTGCCGCTGCTCAGATCACAGTAAGTAGAGATCAGTCCTCCGATGCGGGGGAGAACAATTTGAGCGCCTCTGTCGAAGAGATCTGGTATGTCTTTTATCGTTGGTTGAAGAAGGTGATAGCTTCCCTTTCCAAGATCTAGTTCTGTCCCCCATTCAGTCCCTATCAATCTATCGGTGTTTACCACTCCTATACCAGTTACTTTTTTGGTATCGCCGTCTGCTCGACAAAGATACTTCTCGTTCTTTGACCAGAACATCACGATGTTTCCTTTTTCGATCATTTTTTCGACCCTTGATCTGAGAAAATAGGATGGTAAAGATATTTAACTTTACTCAAATCTCTCAACGCAGTGCGAAAACCATTTTAAAAAGCTCTCAATTACTTGATCAACATGGAAGGTATTGGGATACTTAGAAATTTCAGAAAAGACTTTTATTCTCTCGTGTCTCAGATACCAAAAGGGAAGGTTACCACGTACGGGAGACTTGCAAAAGCACTCGGTGATAAGATAGCTGCTCGAGCAGTTGGGACCATGCTTAATCAAAATCCTGATCCTATAACCGTCCCTTGTCACCGAGTTATAAGGTCTGATGGAACCCTAGGCGGATACGGAAAAGGAAAGGAAAAGAAAAAAGAACTACTTGAAAGAGAAGGCATAGATATCGAAGATGGAAAAGTGATCGACTTCGACGATATCCTTCACTTAGATTTTGATTCAGATCGTCCTCTTAAAAAACTTCGTCAGATACAGGAAAATGTTAAAAAGAAAGTCTCTGTTCAAGATTTATGTGGTGAGGTTAGTAAAATAGCAGGCGTAGACGTATCTTACTCTTATCCCAAGGCTTACAGTACCCTTTCTCTCTGGGATGACGGAGAGGAGATAGATCGCTTCACGGTTGAAAGGGAGACGAAATTTCCCTACATCCCCACTTATCTAGCGTTTAGGGAACTTCCATGTCTGATAGAAGTCCTTGAAAAAGCTGAACCGAAACCTGATATAGTCATGGTAGATGGGAATGGGGTATTACATCCTAGGCGCATCGGACTCGCTTCACATCTTGGAGTGGAGATGGATATACCAACAATAGGTGTGGCTAAGACCAAACTTTGCGGAGATGTTATTGAAAAAGTGGACAAAGATCATCGGGTGTCAGAGATTAGATATGATGGGGAATTGATAGGTCATGCTATCTTGGAAGGTAGCAGGGCAAAAAATCCTATATATGTCTCTCCCGGTCATCATGTTCCGTACGACAAAACGGCCGAACTCGTAAGAAAATATTGTGAATATAAGATCCCAGAACCGATCAGAAAAGCACATATCGAAGCTAAAAAAAGGAGGAAAAAAGATGGATAAAGTTCCGTTGTTTTACCACGAAAAATATGGTGAGTACAGTTTTGGAAAGTTTCATCCTTTCAACCCTAACAGGTTTCAAACGTTCGTAGAAGAGATACAAAAAGAGGACAAGATGAATTCGGAAGTTGAGATCATGGAATCTCCGATTGTAGAGGATGAGATATTAGAGACGGTCCATAAAACTGAATATATAAGAAAGGTTGAGGAGATGGAAAAGACCGGCGGCTCGTTGACCATGGATACTCCAGTAAAAAAAGGCACTCCCGACGCTGCTAGGAGGATAGTCGGAGGTAGCCTTCAAGCCGCCAAGATGATTGATGAAAGGGACTTCTCTATCAATTTAGGAGGACTTCATCATGCTGGTCCAGATTATGGTGAAGGTTTCTGTATTTTCAATGACGTAGCCGTTGCGACGCAGTTCCTTCTAGACCAAGGTAAAGATGTAGTAGTTTTCGATACAGATGCACATCAGGGTAACGGTACGATGGATATATTTGAAAAACATCCACGAGTACTCTTCATCTCTATACATCAGGACCCCGCTACGCTCTATCCTGGTAAAGGTTACGTACAGGAAATAGGAGAAAATGAGGGAAGAGGTTACAAGATAAACATCCCGATGCCTCGAGACGCCAATATAGCTGATTATCATCACGCCATCGAGGAGATCGTAAGGCCCGTTGTAGGTCAGTTCTCTCCTGACGTGTTTATCCGTAACGGTGGTTCCGATCCACATCACGCCGATTCGCTGACCGATCTGGCATTAGATATGCGAGGTCTAAAGTACCTTGGGGAAACGAGTAGAAAGATGGCTGCCAAAAACGGCGCCGGCTATATAGACTTGATGCTGTCTGGATATGGTCGCAGAGTGGTCGAGGGATGGAAAGCGATAACTATAGGATCACTTGGTGTCGATGTTCCAGTACCTTCTGATCAGAAGATAGGTGATCTAGATTACGATCCGAAAAAAGAAATAGTAGAGACTGCGAAGAAACTGAAGAGTATCTTAGGTGATTACTGGGACTTCTGATGTAACTAAATTTTCGTTGTGACCTTGCAGCCTTTAGATGTCACTATCACAGTATGTTCTTTCTGACTTATGAGACCTTTCTTTTTTTCTACTAGGACGGGGTAATTCATGACCGATCCGAATCTTCTTAATCTTTCTAAGGATTCCCGATAGTTCTTTCCATATTTTTTACACCATCTTCCGGCAAAAGGTAATTTGTCAAAGTTTTCATCTATCCACTCGTAAAAATCAAGATCTTTTCCCTCCAAGTTCCTCTTCTTTTTCAACCTGTAAATGTCCCCTGCATACTCCTCTTTGACTCTACCTCTGCCATCTGTTGCAAAGGGTTCTACTGCCAAAACCATCCCTTTCTTTATTTTTTTCCACCCTTTTGGCACGTTCGGTATAGAGGTGCCTGAATGAAGAACATACTGTTTCAATTCGTGCCCGGTAAGATTCGAGATAGGATTGAATCCTCTGTCCTGTATCACGTTCTCGATATTTTTTCCGATATCTCTAGTCCTAACGCCGGGTCTTATAGTTTTGATCGCAATTTCGAGGGCCTCCTCAGATGCTTTGATCAGTGATGTGTGGCGATTACTTTCGATCTCTACGGTCTCTGCGTTGTCAGCTATATAACCGTCTACGTGACATCCTATATCTATCTTGACCAAATCGCCTTTCTCAAAAACATTTTCATCATCTTCTACAGGAGTGTAGTGAGCACCGACCGAGTTAACGCTTATATTAGTAGGGAACGCTGGTTTAGCACCATGTTCGTAGATAACATCTTCCGCTCTTTCAGCGAGGTCTAAGTAGCTAACGCCCACTCCACAGGCTTTTTTTGCTTCTTGTAGAGCCTTCTTAGCTATCTTCCCGGCTCTGATATACTTTTTTATAACTTTAGAGTCCAATTTTATCACCGATCTCCTTTTCGCTTATAACCCCTTCTCTTAATATATCTAGCTCTTCGCCCACTTTTACCACCGTACTTCCCTGTCCAAGTTCGCACCTACCGCAGTTCACGTACAATTTCACTTTTCCATCGAGCTGTATCTCCGCTGTCTTTACCTCTCTCGGAGCTGGTCTTCCGTGTATGTTAGCACTGGTCGAGGTTATGGGTCCAAAATTGTCGATAACTGACTGAGCGAGAGGGTGATCCGGTACTCTTATCCCTTCAGTGCCTTCAGGAGTTTCTATCACCACTGTGAGAGGACCTGGCAGGAACTCTTCTCCAAGCTCCCAAGCGAGCTCAGGCAGTTCTAAAAATTCCGATGCATGATCGAGATCTGAATAGGCGATAGATATCTTTTTATCCGAAGGTGATTCTTTGATCCTTCTTATCTTGTCTATCATCCCCTCTCGAAAAGGATCTCCGCCGAGGCCGTAAAGGGTTTCAGTTGGATAAACTATGCACTCTCCGTTCTCTAAAACTTCGTTTACTATCGATATCAGATAAGAAGAGCAATCTCCATCGCATTCATCCTTTTTACATTTGAATTCCATATTTTCACTTAAAACATCCTAAGATTCTTCAAAGATCGTTTGATATGTTTTTCCGCTTCTTCTTTTACGACTGACATGTGCCCGGGATAGAGAGAATCTACTTCTAACTTTTCAAGTTTGCCTATCGATTCGATAAGTTCATCCCTGTTTCCGGTCGGCAGATCCGTTCTCCCGGCTCCCCCGTTTGCGAACACAGTGTCCCCAGAAAAAAGTATCTTTTCATCCTCGTGGTAAAGACAGATACTTCCTTCCGTATGACCCGGTGTCAACAGTACTTCGAAGCACGAGAATATATCGGTATCTAGAGTTTCGATCTTTAGAGGAGAGAGACTTCTGCCAAAACTGCTAGAAAGTATAGTACGGTCGTCTCCTTCACGCAGAGCTTTTGCTTCTTTGCCCGGGGCATAAAGAGTCGCGTCTAATTCCGTAGATAATCTCTCTGCGTCAGCTACGTGATCTATATGTCTATGAGTGAGCACTATACTTTCGATATTTGTACCATCGACTTTCTTCTTCACGTTCTCGACCATGTCCATACCTGCATCGACTAAGAAGTTCTCCTCCGATTTTACCAGGAAGACGTTGCAGGAATATCCTCTTCCCAAGATACTCTTCACTTTCAATTCTCTACTCACCCGTACACCTCGATAAATTTTTCAAATGATCGATCATAGGTTTCTTCTACATCATCTGGGAACGCACACGCCGGTAATTGATCCTTCTCTAGATGATACTGGATACAATCACAGCATACTCCTTTTCTAGGACAACCAGGATACGAACAATTGCACTGTTCAAGATTACTCTCCTTGCTGCATTCCATTTTTTGTACCTCTTCGAGTCTGATAGTAAGCTTCATTATTTATGATTTTTTCTACCAGTATACTACAGCGGGCGAAAATGTTAAAAGTAAAGCTGGAGTGAGTTAAACGATGGAAAAATTCTGTGATGAATGTGGAAGCCTTCTAAGAAGGACTGACGGCAAGAGCTTTTGTCCTAGGTGTAAGAGGGCAGGTAAAGATCTGAAGGTCCCCACAACAGGTGATGGACAATTCACAATTGAAGATCAACTTTTCCCTTTCAGAAATATAAGGAAAGGCCAGAAAAAATTCATGGAGGATGTAGAAGAGACGTTTAAAAAAGAAGAAACACTCATCGCCCATGCACCTACTGGTATAGGAAAAACCGCTGCAGTCCTACCTCCTGTGATCAGGGAAAAAAACGATGACCAGAAAATATTTTTCCTGACTAGTAAACAATCTCAACACAACATAGCTATAGAGACCATAAAAAATATGCCCGAGAGTGTTCAAGCTATAGACGTGATCTCCAAAAAAAATATGTGTCTTAGAGAGGCATCTAAGTTACCTTACCCGGTTTTCGAGGAATTCTGCAGTGGTGAAGGACAGGAGCGATGTAATCTTTTCACCAAGAAGATGTCTGATGTCGTGAATAAACTGAGTGGAAACACCAAACACGTTTCAGAACTCGTTCGGATATGTGAATCTTTTGATGTGTGCCCCCACAAGAGCGCCCTTTTAGCCGGAAAAAAAAGTGATATTATCGTCTGCGATTATAACTACATATTTTCAGACATAAGGGAGAGGATATTCGATCTCCTAGAGATAGAATTAGAAAATGCGCTGTTGATAGTGGATGAGGCTCACAATCTACCCGATCGTATAAGAGGAAATCTGGAGGAGAGGCTAGACATAGATGTACTGCAGGAGGCTTCCTCGCTACTTCAAGGATATTCTTCTGCGATCAGCAGTTTCATGAGCAGATTGGCTAGAGAATTGACTTCGATAGATTCAGAGAAAAAAAGGATTCAAAAAGAATTTTTAGACGGAAAGATGAAGAATGCACTTAAAGGCGGCCTTTCACAGTTCGAATCTATGGACGACCTTCTAGCTGATCTGAAGATAGTTGCTAGAGACATAGTCGAAGAAGATCCTTCTGCGACGGCTCCTATGAGGGTTTATTCCTTTTTAGATAAATGGGAAGAAGAGGGCGAAGAGATATTTCGTTCGATAGAAAGATCGCCTCTCAGGATAAACGTAAAACTGATGGATCCGTCTAGGTTCAGTGGAGATGTTTTCAAGAAAGTAGCCGGGGCTGTATTGATGAGCGGTACGCTGCATCCAGGGGAGATGTATGCTGATATACTCGGTATCAAAGGGGCGAAAATAGAGAAATACTCATCACCTTTCCCGAACGAAAACAGAAAAATCGTGAGTGTTGATAATCTTACAACGGCCTACAAGGAAAGAGGATTGAATATGTATCAAGCTTATGCAAATTCTATAGCTGACGTCGCAAACAATACTCCGGGTAATGTTGCTGTATTCTTCCCCTCTTACGATCTGATGAACCGTATCTATGATAGGTTGAATATGGTCCACTTGAAAAAAGGTATTATCATTGAAGAGAGAGAACATTCTAAAAAAGAGAAGAAGGAGTTAGTTGACGGCCTGAAAAAGAGTGATGACAACATCCTCCTTGCCGTTCAGGGGGGTAGTCTTTCAGAAGGCGTAGATTACAGGGACAATATTTTGTCATCGGTGATGATAGTTGGAATTCCTTTTCCGCCTCCTTCTCTTGAAGTTGAAGCCTTAGAGGAATACTATACGGCTAAATTCGATAAAGAAAAAGGATATAAATATTCGCGCATCTATCCTGCGATGAACAGAGTTTTGCAGGCCGCCGGTCGCCCTATAAGGAGTAAAACCGATCGTGCCCTTATAATATTGGCCGATAAGCGCTTCAATTATGAGAGATACAAAAAGAATTTACCGAAGGATTTCGACTACACCGTAACGAAGGATGTGGTCAAAACCTGTAAAAGTTTTTTTAAGAAATGAATAAAGGCTAATCTTTTTCTTCCATCAGATATTCCATCTCATCCCACAGTATCTCGTGTTCGAGATCGTTCTCTTCTAGGAAATTAGATATTTCAGCGGTTATCTCTTCGATCTCAGATTCTTCCTCAGAGATCCTAGGATAGAGATAAAACTCGACATTGTCTCTATCTAAGGGAAATATCATCCGATAGCGCGCCTCCCTGTTATGTCCAGTTGGTTTTCTATTATTTTGGAGATCTTTTAGGTTCTGCCTGATGATCATCTCAGTGTATTCTTCTTTACTATCCTCCGGATATTGATCTGCCAATTCCATGAACAATCTGTAAAGTGTAGGAAAGATAGGAGCAAGGTCTTTGTACTCGATATCTTCCTCAAATCTGATCAAACTATTGTGTTTAGTCACTTCCATCTCTTTCTCTTCTTCCTTCTTAACCATCATTTTCCCTCAATAGCCACTATATATTTAAGGATTCGTCTTCAGATTCCTCTATAGGTTCCACCCATATCGTGATCTCTTTTCCCTCGATAGACCATTCTTTCTTAAGTCCATCTTCAAAACTTTCATTTCCTTCGTTAAGTTCACGAGAGAGAGTTTCTTTCTTGATGTAATCTTCCATCTCTTTTACTGCGCTCACTAAAAGTTTATCTCCTCCATAGTAAGTCTTTATTTTCTGAGTATAGCCGAGTTCTAGGTCCTTGCGCATCGTCTGTATTCTGCGAACGACATCCCTAGCTATCCCCTCTGTTTTTAACTCCTTATCTATCTCCACATCGATGAACACCTTCAAATTTTTTTCCTCGCTGTAAGTATATCTCTCTTTGACCTCTTCGTATATCTCTAGGTCATCTTCTTCAAGCGTGAATCCTTCTAATTCGATCTTTCCATCAGTTTCTATCTTCTCCTTGACCTTATCGGGATCCGAACTCTCTATCACCCGTGCGACCTCATCGGCATCACTTTTGAATTTTGGACCTATCGTGGAATAATTCGGTTCTATCTTGGTCTCTGTCATTTCAGCTTCTTCCTTCATCGTTGTCAATTCCTTGACGTTCAGCTCTTCCATCAATATGTTTTCAAATGTTTTGACGGCTTCATCGACCTGTTTGTCATCACACACAACTATCGCTTCCCTCAAGGGTTGTCTCAACTTTATGTCCTCTTTCTGACGTGCGTTCCTTCCCAGCTCGGCTATATCTATCACAAGGTCCATATTCTCTTCGAGCTTTGAGTCAAGCTGTTCTTCGTCGACCATGGGGAAGTCACACATATGAACTGACTCGTTCCCTTTTTCGTTAGGGTAGATGACTTTCCTGTAAATCCTCTCGGCCAAAAACGGGGTGAAGGGGGCTATGGTTTTTACGAGCGTTTTCAACGTTTTGTATAGAGAGTTATAGGCGCTCGTCTTCTCCTCGGCAGTTCCTTCCCAGAACCTTCTTCGGCTCCTTCTCAAATACCAGTTACTTAGATCGTCTATGAATGCCTCTATACTCCTCGCCGAATTGTGTAGTTCCAGGTCCTCAAATCCCTCTTCTACCTCCTTTATCAATGAATTTTTTCTAGAAAGCAGCCATCTATCGATCTCATCATTCACTTCATAATTAGAAGGTTCAAAGTCATCTATATTCGCGTTGTTAGTGAAGAAAGAGACCACATTCGTAAGGGTGTTGATCGTTTTATTTATCTTCTCATCGACCAGTTCTTTACTGAACTTCGTAGAGTTCCAGACTGGAGATGTCATGAAGTATAGCCTAGTCGCGTCTGCACCTTTCTCCTCCATAACCTCGTTGGGATCGACTGCGTTACCCTTACTTTTACTCATCTTCTCTCCATCTTCATCTAAAATCAATCCCTGTGTGAGACATTTCTTGTAGGCCGGTTCATCCCTCAATAAGGAACTTATTGCCAATAAACTGTAGAACCAACCTCTAGTCTGGTCCAAGGATTCGGTTATGAAATCTACCGGGAAAGCCTCTTCGAATCTTTCTTCATTCTCAAAGGGATAATGGAACTGAGCGAAGGGTGCACTTCCGCTGTCATACCAGCAGTCTATCACATATGGAACTCTTTCCATCTCTTCTTCACAATCCGGACATTTCAGTTTTACTCTGTCCACGTAAGGCCTATGGAACTCAAAATCATCTAGAAGAGGTTCCGTCGACCTTTCTTCCAACTCTTTTTTACTTCCAACGCACACTTCGTGATCGTTATCGCACATCCAGATCGGCAGCGGTGTACCCCAGAATCTGTTTCTACTCAATGACCAGTCCTTCAGCTCATCTAGGAAATTTCCGAATCTACCGTG
>JAGXLF010000027.1 GCA_018334835.1 Thermoplasmatota archaeon
TCGCCGCCACAGCATCGGTTGTATGTCCCGGATGAGTTCCACCCATGGTTACCATAGAATAATGGCTTCCAGCGGACATAGCCTCGTCAAAGCTTTCTGCCGGTCCGGGATAAACATCTCCTTTTAGCGCTATAATCAGTAGTCTCGCGTTCAATCTCGACGTTGCAATACCCAACTCATCTAGAGTAGCTTCATCGGCTTCCAAGCTTCTTCCCCAAGTTATATACTGTCTCGCGGTTCTTCCTCCGCCTACCACCAGATAAAGATCTCTGTCCTTGGAATTCCTTTGAAGCATCTCGGCCAGGTCTGTAAGTTCTGATATATCTTCATCGTCGGGCAAGAGTATAGAACCGCCGATAGATATGACCAGGTTCTCTTTACTCCTACTCATTTGGACACCTTGTTTCTAAATTCGGTAGTATTATTTAAGGATAGGTATCCGTTTTTGTGCCTTTTCCCCAAAATTATTAATCTTCCCTTCTCATCATTAAATTGATAGCATGTACGACGTTCTTATTGTGGGTACTGGCCCAGCAGGTTATACTGCTGCGATCTACTCAGCAAGATACAATCTAGATACGATCCAGATAGGAGAGATGCCTGGCGGACTGATTTCTGAGGCTCCTGAGGTCTGTAATTATCCCGGTTTCGAGAGTATTAGTGGGATGGAACTTTCCAACAAGATGGAAGAACAGACAAAAGAGCTAGGGGTAGAAGTGGTGTACGATGAAGTGATCGAAATAAAAGGAGAAGATTTAGATTTCAAAGTCAAAGCCAAAAGAGACGAGTACGAGGCCAAAAAGATTATTCTAGCTACAGGTCAGGAGAGAAGAAGACTCGGATTGGATAGAGAGAACGAATTCAAAGGTAAAGGTGTAAGTTACTGTGCGACCTGTGATGCCGCTTTCTATGACGATAAGGTAGTGGGAGTAGTGGGAGGCGGAGATGCCGCATTAGCTTCTGCCCTTTTACTCTCTGATCATGCAGAGAAAGTTTACATCTTATACCGGCGAGACGAGTTTTTTAGACCTGAACCTATCAGGGTAAAGGAGATCGAACAGAGAGAGAACATCGAATCCGTTTTTGAAGTGAATGTTGAAAATCTTGTAGGAGAAGAGAAACTCGAAGCCGTAGAACTGGACAATTCTGAGAAGCTGGAGATGGACGGATTGTTCATAGAGATCGGTTCTATACCGAATTCTGATTTGGCCGAAGACTTGGGTATAAATTTGACAGAAGAGGACTATATAATCACTGACGAAGAAAGAAGGACCAACATTCCCGGAGTTTACGGAGCTGGAGATGTGATCGATTCGCCTCTTAAACAGGGGATCACCGCCGCAGGACAGGGAGCTGAAGCCGCTTCTACAGCCTACGAAGAGTTGAAAAAAGAAGAAGTTGAATGAGAAAGTTAATTACAAATATAGGGATATCTTATAGACTTACCTACTGATGGATAAAAATTACGCACTACTGGGCACGATATGGGTCATAGTTATTGTAGCAGCCTTGATAACCTATTCCTTTTTACCCGGTTACGTGAGGGAGAAGGGCGATCTTTATGAGCCTTTCGAATATTCTCAGATGTATCTAGAGAACGAATCTTATTCGGACCTTATAATCGAATACGATTATGTAGCAGGTCACGAACCGAGCGAAACAGCGATGACGATATTAGAAGAAAAAGTGAAAAACTACACGGATAAGGAAACTGTAGAGAGTGTAGTAGACGATCAGATCGGTGTTAACGATACCCGAATAGCATACGATAAGAATGACATATCTGAACTTAAGGAGTCTTATCAAGATCATGGAAGAAGAGATAACAAGATATCTATGCATGTCCTCTACCTTAACGGTGTTTGGAAAGAAAATGAAAATGCTTTAGGTTTAGCAAAAAGGCCCTATCAAATAGTGATATTCGATAGCGTTATAGAAGACCTCGCTGAACGGAATACAAATTTGACAGGAGAAGATATCGAAGGTCCAGTAGTGGTCCATGAATTTGGTCATCTCCTTTCGCTAGTAGGATTAAGTTATGAGAGCGAGCACGAAGATACAGAATATTCAGGGCACTGCGATGAAAGCAAGGGAGAATGTGTAATGGCTGGAACTGTTGAGGTCAAAGAGAATATGGGTGAGGCACCGCCTTCGGACTTCTGTGATCTGTGCATAGAAGATATGGAGTACATAAGAGAGATGGAGGACTCTTTCGGTTTCGAGGATTTGATATCCTATCTCTCCATATCAGGTCAATATCTGGTGGGGATATGGATTAGTACTGTAATAATAGGAAAGTCGAGTAAAAATAGAAAGTACAGGCCCCACCAAGTCGGTCCGGACAGACCTGAACAAGTGTATCAGCGAGAAGAGAGAGCATACTCAGATCCTGACCAGAGTTATGATCGGTAAAAGGATGCGAGGTCAGATCACTCATTCATTTTTAAGATCATATGAAAAGCTGATCTCTGTGTTTGTCTCAGTTTTTTTATTGGGCTTTTCTTCTATTTCACCTTTCTGGATATCTTTAAGCCTGACGACTTCTAGTTCTCTTACCCTCAGTTCTTTCCTCAGCCCCGGTACGTGACCGTCTCCGACCACCGCTAAAACGGACCCGAATCGTTTTTCCAATTCTATAAGATTTTTAGCCATGAACTTGTTTCTATCGTCGATCAATATCCTCGATATTGAAGGCATCTTATCAGCTATATTAATCATAAATCCTCCCTCGGGTGCATCATCCGTGGAATAATACCGATCCATCTCCTTTTCGATCCTTTTTTTACTAGTGAAAAGACCCACGATGCCCCCTGCGAATAACATGACTTTTTCCTTCAAACTCATCTCATCCATCAACCTGTTCAATACGATTTGAGCCGGAAGATCGATGAACGCTATCTTTGCGTTGATCTTTTGGCCAGTATCCACTGCTGTGAGCATCTCTTCACCGACTTGGACTCCGAATTTCTTGGCTATACGTTCCTGTACGATCTGAAGTAGACGATATATAAATGGGGCCTTTCCGCCTCTTTGTCCACTTTTGAGTGCTTCATACCTGTTCCTATCCAACTCGACTGCCACAACAGAAGGGCGCCGCATTTTTATCTCTTTTTCGATCCTATCCGAGATATCAAAAACATGGGCAGAACCGATGATCGTGATCATTATGGGTTCATTCTGGGCTATTATATAAAAAAGTGTTGTTGACCTTCAGGTCTAAAACCTGAATCAATCCTTTTATTAAGGACCTGCAAAATTACTTTTTATGGATATGATCCCTTCATTGTCATTCAAAAATCAAAACTTAGTCGTCGTTAGAGACGGGTCTTACGAGAAGTATTCTTACGATGACACGGAATTGGACCTATGGGGTGCGTTCAAAGAACTAGAAGATTATGAAAAGATATATTTCTTGGACCTAGATGGAATCGAATTCAATAGACCTCAGACCGATATCATAAGAAAAGCTAGTACCACCAAGGAGGTATGGGCGGATATCGGAGCAAGAGATGCTGAGGGTATCACTGACGCCTTCATCGCAGGGGCGGACAAAGCGGTTCTTTCTACAAAAACGCTGGCATCCTTCGGGGAAATCGAAAGGTCAATAGAACTGAGTGAGGATCTTATATTGTGCATCGATTACAAAGATGGTTTAATATCCCCTTCTAAAAATATCAGAGATATGGGGATCGAAAAATTGACAAATTCCTGTATTGAAAAAGGCATAGAAAAGGTAGTGTTCAATGATCTGTCTAAGGATTCATTCGATGAAAAGGGACTAAGGGAGATGCCAGTAGGTGATTACCAATTGTACATAGGCGGCATATCGTTGAATAGATTGGATTATGTGCGCCATGAAAATTTACAGGATTTCATTCTAACCTTTAGGGAGGCGGTAAAATATCGGGGGAGTTGAAAAAAGCTCTTGCCTTCCTATTTCAAAAAGAAGGTAAGGAGATAACCAAAGAAGATTTTATCTATGCCCAGTCTGTAGATATGGAATGGTTTTCGTCTGATCGTGCTAGAAAGTTAATGGATAAAGCGGTAGATTTAGACCTCATAAAAATACGAGAAGATAAGATACTAGCAAATTTTGATTATGAAAATGTGGATGTTCCCATGGGATTCAAGCCTTCAAAAGAAATATTCGAGGAGGAAAAAAAGGACATATTCCCGGCTTTGCTCGCTGAGATAGCCAAAAAAAGTGATCTTTCAAAGCAAGAGATCATGTCGAAAGTGAACGAGAAACAAGATAGGTTGAATATCGAGATCACAACTGCTACTTTATTGGTCGCTCATGAATATAACATCCCCCTAGAGGATCGGTATCAACGGATAGAAGAGATATCGAGAAAGATAAGAGGAAAGAAGTAACAGGATTTGATACTCAAAATGAAGGACATCGCCGATAGTCACTTTTAAGTATGAGAAGATATATGAGTGGAATCCAAGTTACACTTTAAGCACAGTTGTAGTATTGGAGGTATAAACATGTCAAGGATGCACAGTCCGAAAAAAGGGCAATCCGGCTCTACTAGACCTCATCTAGAAGAGAACCCTGATTGGGTCCATCTCGATGAAGAGGAAATAAGAGAATTGATAGTTGATTTAGCGAGCAAAGGCGAAACTGCTAGTCAAATAGGCATAACACTCCGCGATCAATATGGGGTCCCGGATGTTGAACTAGCTATAGGTAACAGCATAACCGAAGTGATGGAAGCGAATGATCTTGGGTCTGAGATACCTGAAGATCTTTTGGGTCTCATGGAGAAAGCCGTCAATTTGAAGGATCATCTCGAAGAGAATCCGAAGGATAAAGCTAATAGAAGATCATTGAGACTGGTCGAATCGAAGATCAGGCGTCTCGTGGATTACTATAAAGAGCAGGAAAAATTGGAAGAAGATTGGAGATATTCGATGGACAAAGCCGAGATACTGACTCAATAAAATTGAGAGGGGGTGGAAGGGAATTTGTTTGACATTCCCGGTGATCTAGAAAAAAAATTTGAAAAAACCATCTCGATCTTGGACGATCATGATAGGTTCAGATTGATCACCCACTATGATGCCGATGGGATCTCAGCCGGCGCGGTTCTGTCTAGAACGGTCATGAAATATCAAAAAGGATTTCATACAACTTTTATAGATTCTTTTCCAGAAAAAGTCCCGAAGGGTTCTCCTATAATCTTTACTGACATAGGTAACAGTTATCTTGATAGGATATCGGAAATAGAAGAAACCGTTATAGTATTAGATCATCATGAGGTAAGAGATAACAATTCGAGTATTCCTGACCTAGAAGATAAAGTTTTCATAAACCCACATGATCACGGCATCGACGGTTCTCAGGAGGTAAGCGGTGGCACTCTTGCATTGTTGTTGGCCATAACCTATGACAACACTAACTGGGAGGAGGCACTTTACGGTCTTGCAGGAGCTGCTGCAGATAAACAGGCGATAGGCGGTTTTACAGGCTTGAATCTACAACTTCTAGAAGCCTCATTAGATAAAGGTCATCTGGAAAAAAGAACAGGATTATTCATAGATGGAGAGAGTATCCAGAACGCTTTAATGAAAGCCTGTGATCCATATTTTCCCGGTATCAGCGGCGAGAAGAAAAAGATCAAAAAGATTTTAGAAGACCTCGAGATCGATCCGGATGCAAAACTGGAGTCTATAGGCCTTGAGAAAAAGAGAAAACTGAACAGTCTTTTGGTCTTATCTCTTCTTAAGAGAGACATCCCTGTAGATGTCATAGAGTCGATCTACGGAACGCACTATATTTCCCCTCACGATGGATTAGAGGTCGATATACTATATAAGCTTCTCAATTCCTGTGCAAGGAATGATCGACCAGGCCTGGGTCTTTCACTTTGTTTGGGAGATAACAAGGCTTTCTACGAGGCAAAAGAGATCAGAGATAGATACAGAAAACAGATGATAGAAAATTTGAAAACTTTAGAGGAAAGGATTGAAAAAAAGGAGAACATCCAGTATTTTTATGAGGAAAAAAAGACAAGGAAGGGGGAATTGGCAGGGTTAGGGATGTTATATCTTCTAGAACAGGATATGCCAGTTTTGGGTCTTACAGAATTGGATGAAGATGTGGACATCTCGGCAAGAGCTACCAAAAACATGGTTGAACAAGGACTAGACATGGGAGAACTCTGTGATAGATTGGCAGAAAGATTAGGTGGAGATGGAGGAGGTCATGACATCGCGGCCGGTGCAACCGTAGAAAAAGATAAGATAGATGCCTTTCTGAAGGCAATGGATGAGGAAGTTGGTAAGCTACTCGGAAGCGGGTGAAACACCGAAGATTTTATATTTCATATTGGTGCTGTAATGTTCAATCGAAATAAAATAAAAGTGGGGATCCAGATTGGCTTTTGGTCAAAATGAAGACAAGTTGAAAAAAGAAATCGAGAAAAGAATGTCCAATATAGATGAGATTAATCGATCCGCTGCCGTTTCTGATTATATGGATCTATTAGATTATATTCTCAAAAAGGAAAGTAAAATTGAAGACAGTCAATTCATATCTGAGAAGTTGAACGAAATAGGAAAAAGATTACTCAGGATTGGAGAAAACAGGAAAGCGGTACAGTCCTTCGAAAAAGCTCTAAATAGAGATCCAAATAACATCGAATCTCTCCTCAAAAAAGGGAAGGCATACATGAATATGGACGAGATGAATGAATACGCCCTTAAATGTTTCAATGATGTCCTAAGTGAAGATCCGGATAATAAAGAAGCTTTGTTGAACAAAGCGAAAGTATTCCGTATTTTAGACTGGGATTCTAACGCGATGCGAGCTTTCCGTGAATTGTTGGAAAAAGATCCTTCAAATATATATGAGATACATAAATTGGTAAAGGAAAATCCGGATGACCCCACTTTATGGAAAATTGAAGCAGAATATTTTGAAGATGAAGGCAAAGTAGAACAGGCTATCAAAGCTTGCGAGAAGATATTAACTCTAGATCCAGAAAATGAAAACGCTGTTGATAAAATGGTAGAATTAGCCTCTGAGAATCTTTCAGTGGCTATAGAGCAGTCGGAAAAGCTGGAGCGAAAGGGAAAGAAATCTTTAGCAAAGAAATTGTATGAAAGAATGTTAGAGAAAAATCCACATGATTTAGAAATAATTGAAAAGATGTTATCGTATGAACCTGAAAATATAGAACTTCTTCGCAAAAAGGCTCAGCAGCTCGAACAAAAGGGTGAGGTTGAGAAAGCAAAAGAAACCTATAGAAAACTTTACGAACAAAAAGATGATTTACTTGGATATTACAATAAAGCGCTTGAATTAGATCCAGAGGATAAAGACCTTCTCTATGAAAAAGGAGAACTCTTTTACAATAAAAAAGAATTTGAGGAAGCTCTAGAGACATATAATCAATTATTTGAGTTGGGAGAAGATAACAGCGACCTTTGGCACAACAAGGGTGCCTGTCTTTACCATCTTGAAAGATACGAAGAAGCAATCGAAGCTTTCGACCAAGCTCTGCAAAAAGAAGAGGATGACGTCGAAGCCTGGTCTAATAAAGGCTTGGTTCTCTATGAGATGGAAGAGTATGAAGAAGCAATGAACAGTTTTAATGAAGCGGTCAAGAGAGACCAAAATGCTCCTAAAGTCTGGTATTATAAAGGTATGGTCAGCGCCCAGGAAGGAGAGGAGAAGAAAGCAAGGAACTTCTTGAAGAGAGCTATAGATATTGATCAAACCTTCAAAGAGAAAGCGAGGAACGAGGAAGCGTTTGAGGATGTAAAAGATAAAGAATCGTTCAAGGAATTGTTATCTTAGGTCATGAACAGAATTGAGATAAGAGATGGTCTATTTCTGACATCAGACTACTGTGTCTGGTACGAAAAGAAAGGAACTGTGATATTTACGGATTTTCACCTCGGTTACAAGTCCGCTTTGAAAGAAGATGGGATCTCATTACCAACTTTTCAAAAGGAAAAACTCTTGGATAGATTGGCCGATATAAAAAACAGATATGATCCAGAATCATTCATCGTCTTAGGCGATTTTAAACATAACTTTGGTAGGAGTGAAAATCAAGAGTTCGGTGAACTTCTAGATATTATGGACTACCTTCTGGAAGACTCATCTCTAGTTATGATAAAAGGTAACCACGACAATTATCTCAAAAATTATACTAATATGAAAGGAGTTCCATTGTATGAAGAAAAGATGATACTCGACGATATGACTTTGACTCATGGGCATAAAAAGGTGAATAGTGAGGGACTTTTAATCATGGGTCACGAACATCCCGCTATCGAGATAAAGGATGAGGTTGGATCTAAACTAAGATTTCCCTGCTTCCTTCATAATTCAAAGCGTAGAATACTTGTTTTGCCTGCCATCGATCCTCTGAGCGAGGGGAGAGACGTTATCGCCTCTACGTCTTTTTTTTCAAAAAATCTAGAGCATCTAGATCAAGCCGATTTTCAGATCTATGCGATCTCAGAAACGGGTCTCATGGATTTTCATCGAGTAGGAGATGTGAGGAATGCTCAACCATGTTTCTGATAATCTATTGAGAGTAAGATTTATATATCCTCCTCATCCCTGCTAATATGCCGAAGACAGTTGGCAATAGTTAGATAACGTATCACCCTCATCCCTCATCTCCTTACTTATGATAATTAGCTAGGTCACACTGAATATATTTAGATTAGTAATCTAACGGGGTTAAAATTCGTAGAGAAATCTGTTTATTGGCTCCGATTGGAGTCGGGTGATGGGATATATCAACTGTTTTCGGCAAAATAAGAGGTGTTAGATATGGATATTGATCCGAGTACAACTAAATATGTCATCAAGGCTGATCTGAAGGCGAGTGGAGTGGTAGAAAAACCGGACGTGGTCGGCGCTATATTTGGCCAAACTGAAGGTCTCTTAGGGGACGAACTCGACTTGAGGGATCTCCAAAAGAGTGGAAGGATGGGTCGTATCGAAGTAGAGGTCAGTTCCTCTAAAGGAAAATCATCCGGAAAGATAACTATCCCCTCTAGCTTAGACCTGGTGGAAACATCGATCTTAGCTGCCGCTTTAGAAACTATCGACAGGGTAGGTCCATGCAAGGCCGATATAGAGATCGACGAAATAAAAGACGTTAGGGAGTCTAAAAGGAACAGGATCGTCGAAAGGGCTAAAGATTTACTGTCTTCTACCATCGAAGAGAGCAAAGTTCCAACTGGAAATCTTACTGAATCGGTTAGACAGGAGGTGCAGATGGAAGAGATAAGTGATTACGGCGAATCTCATTCTCCTGCTGGTCCCAACGTGGATGAATCGGACGCGATAATTGTTGTTGAAGGTAGATCAGACGTGCTGAACTTGTTAAGGTACGGTATAAAGAACGCTATAGCTGTCGAAGGGACAGATATCCCGGACGAGATAAAGGACCTCTCAACTAAAAGAGTTACGACGGCCTTTGTGGATGGTGATCGAGGTGGTATGTTGATATTACAGGAACTCTTGGAGACCGCAGAAGTCGACTATGTCGCCGAGGCTCCTGAGAACACGGAGGTCGAGGAGCTCACTCAGAAACAGATAATGAAGGCCCTTAGAAGCAAGATACCTGTAGATCAATACCTTGAGATGTACGATATAGATGTAGACGAAGAAGAAGTTAAAGAAAGCGGTGGATACCAACGGGCTAAAAAAGCTGCGAAAGGAAAACAAGCATCGACAGGAAAATCCTCATCTGAAAGTCGAGAAGAACAACGGGAAGAACTTGGAACAAAAAAGGAATACGATCAATACAGGAAATTAATCGATTCCATCGATAAGGAAAAGATCGCTAAACTTCTGAACGGTAATGGAGAAGTCCTGGAAGAAGTTCCTACTAGGGAACTAGCTGATAAACTTTTGGAAAAGGATCAAGGCGTGGAAAAAGTAGTGTTCAACGGCATCGTGACTCAACGGCTGGTGGATATAGCTACTGAGAAGGGCATAAAGAAATTGATAGGCCGGAAAGTCGGTAATATCCCAAAATTGCCAACTTCACTTGAGGTCCTTCCTTGGGATAGATTGAAGAATAATTAGCTATATCCGTAAAACGCGGCTGACCACAAAAACCTTTGATTTCTTATTTTTCATTTATTTTTTCTGAATTTGGTCTTGAATCATCCGATGAAATCATCACTGGTTTAATATTTGGGGAAATTTTTTATACCAAAGCTTTTGTCATTTGTCTGGTAATCATGACGAAGTACGTTTATTCTTTTGAGGAAGGCAGTGCAGATATGAAAGATTTGCTTGGGGGTAAAGGATCTAATCTTGCGGAGATGACCACTATAGGATTGAACGTACCTCCCGGCTATACGGTGACTACAGAAGCGTGCCTAGAATATCTCGACGAAGGTAAATTGACTGAAGAGATAAAGGAACAGATGAAGAAAAAAATGGAAAAGCTGGAGGAAAAGATGGATCAAAAGTTTGGTGATCCAGAAGATCCTCTGTTGGTTTCGGTTCGATCCGGTGCGGCTGTATCGATGCCAGGCATGATGGATACGATTTTGAATCTTGGGCTCAATGACGAAACTTTACAGGGATTGGTGGAAAAAACCGATGAGAGATTCGCTTATGACAGTTATAGACGATTCGTGAACATGTTCGGCGAAGTCGTTCGGGGTATCCCACACAGAGAATTCGAAGAGATAATGGATGGGGTGAAGGAAAAAAGAGGTGCAGATCAAGATGTTGATCTAGATGCCGAAGGAATGAAAGAAGTCACCGAGGGGTACAAAGAACTCGTTGGAGATATACCTTCTGATCCATGGGAACAGTTGATGGAGGCCACAAAAGCGGTCTTCGGTTCATGGGACAATGAAAGAGCTAGGAGATATAGAGATCTGAACGATTTGCCCCATGACATGGGTACTGCTGTGAATGTGCAAACGATGGTTTACGGTAACACGGGAAAGAATTCTGGCAGTGGTGTAGCGTTCACCAGAGATCCTTCTACCGGAAAGAATAAGATATATGGAGAATTTTTAAGGAACGCTCAGGGAGAAGACGTGGTCGCGGGGATAAGGACTCCATTACAGATATCGGATTTGAAAGAGATGTGGCCGGATATTTACGAAGAATTGGAGGAAGTTTGTCAAACTTTAGAAGAAGAATACAAGGATATGCAGGATTTGGAATTCACTGTAGAGGATAAAGAACTTTACATACTTCAGACGAGAACCGGAAAGAGGACTCCTAATGCTGCGGTGAAGATAGCACATGATATGCATGAAGAGGGTATTATCAGTAAAGAAGTGGCTCTTTTGAGAGTTGAAGGGGACCAAGTAGAGAAAATACTCCATAAAAGAATCGATCCCGAAGCAGAATTGGATAAATTGACTCAAGGTCTGAACGCTTCGCCAGGAGCCGCTTCGGGTAAAGTTGTATTCGATACCGACGAAGCCGAAAAAAGAGGTAATGACGACGAATCGGTAATACTTGTAAGACCCGAAACCACGCCGGAAGATATTCATGGTCTTGCTGCGGCTCAAGGAGTATTGACAAGTCGTGGAGGTATGACGAGCCACGCCGCAGTCGTGGCTAGAGGCATGGGTAAGCCATGTGTTGCTGGAGCAGAAGATATTGATATCGACTTGGAAAAAGAATACTTTGAAGTCGACGGAAAAAAGATCGGAAAGGAAGATATCATCACGATCGACGGAACCACTGGAGACGTTATAGTTGGAGAGGCTCCGCTCATCGAACCCGAATTTACGGATGAATTTGAAAAACTCCTAGGATGGGCCGACGACATCAGAAAGATGGGTGTTTGGGCTAATGCCGACACTCCAAAGGACACAGAAAAAGCTATAGAATTCGGTGCCGAAGGCGTCGGACTCTGCAGGACGGAACACATGTTCTTCGAACCTGAAAGGTTAGACGTGATGCAGGAGATGATCATAGCCGAAGACGAAGAACAGAGACAGAAAGCTCTAGATCAACTCCTACCGATGCAGAAAAAGGACTTCAAAGAACTCTTCGAAGTGATGGAAGGTAAAACTTTGACCATCAGATTATTAGATCCGCCCCTCCACGAATTCGCTCCTACTGACAAAGAATCTCAAAAAGACTTAGCGAAAAGATTGGATCTTAGCATAGAAGAGATCCAAAGGAAAGTTGATAGGTTAGAAGAAGCTAACCCGATGCTAGGTCATCGAGGATGCAGATTAGGTATCACCTATCCAGAGATCTATAAGATGCAGGTACAGGCGATCTTGGAAGCTGCATCTGAAGTGCAGGAAGAAGTTGCTGAAGTCGAACCTCACATAATGGTACCGTTGATAGGGAATGTAAAAGAACTCAAAAATGTTAAAGAAAAAGTAGTCGAACCGGTTCAAGAAAAAGTATTCGAAGAGAAAGAAGAGGTGGACTTCGAAGTCGGTACGATGATAGAGATACCTAGAGCCGCTATAAGAGCCGACGAGATCGCGAAGGAAGCTGATTTCTTCTCTTTCGGAACGAATGATCTAACCCAGATGGGTTTTGGATTTAGTAGAGACGACGTCGGTACTTTTGTACCGAACTATCTAGACGAAGGAATAATGGACAAAGATCCATTCCAGGTCCTCGATCAAGACGGAATCGGCGAGCTAGTGAAGATGGGAACTGAAAGAGGTAGAGAGACTAAACAAGATCTATCCGTTGGAATCTGTGGAGAGCACGGTGGAGAACCATCGTCGGTGAAGTTCTGCTATCGCTCAGATTTGGATTATGTGAGCTGTTCACCATATAGAGTACCGGTCGCTAGGATCGCAGCCGCACAGGTAGTGATCGAAGACGAAAAAGACGTCGACGAAGGAGTCGAAGGGTACTGAATCCCATTTCTAAAAATCTTTTCTTTTTTATTTTTTAATCGCTAGGTTTGAAATCTGAATCTTCTTTTGCCGGTTTTTTGAAGCGTTTGTGTGTAGCCTGAAATCCAAGGGTTTGGTAGAATTTCTCTATCTCCGGATTATCGGTATTTAAATGAACGCTAGCTCCCGTTTCTGGAGGTATCACTTTTTTAGTCAGTTTCTTTCCGATACCTTTTCCTTGAAATTTCTTTTCTACGGCTATATGAGCGATATGAAATTTATCGAAAAAAGGTATTTGAACTCCGGCTATGGCGCCGATGAGTTCTCTACCTTGATAGGCGCCGATCACTCTTCCCTTATTGAAACAGTATCTTAAATCTTCCTCCAACGCTTCTTTTGAGATGAACTGACTAAGGTACTCATAAAGAAGTTCTAGAATATCTTCAAAGGTATCTTCATTGATAGGTTCCTCGTCCATCCTTTTATATTCTATATTTTTCTCGCACATCTTTCTCCTCAATCATCTTGCTCTCTCTACTTTTGGTTGGCCATTGATAAATTCCTTTTCGATCTTGTCGGCGGTTTTCGTCGGTCTTCCTAATAATGCATCTTCAGCTGGAACACCGTACTTATCTTCATATTTTTTTATCCATTCATCTACATCGATACCGTTTTCATGATTTATACCGATAGATATCACCGAGTTCGGATAGAAGAACTCTATCGTTTCTTTCTCTTTGTCAAGATCAGGAGGATCGAATTCTAGAAGGCCATCTTTTTCTTTTCTCCCAGGAGCATGTATCAATACGACACCGTGAGGATGGACTCCTTTCATCAGCCCTAAAGGATTACCACCCTGCGGATGCACTATGCAGGCTTGCCCTTCTACGATCACGACATCGTGATCATCATCAGTGGAAGCCTCCCATACCACGTGTTCCGTCTCGCCGCTGAGGAAGTCACCTCTGACCCCGTCTAAAGGGAAGCCATACTTCGCTCCCTGGATCATACCGGTTTGGCCTGTCGCGACGAAAGCCGGGTTGTACCCTCTATCCTCTAACTCTTTGTATAGTTCTATACAGAAAGTTCTTTTTCCTATGGCACAGTCGGTACCAGAAACCAATATTCTCGGTGGATCGTCTATATCTCTAAGTTTTCCAGTGAAGAAATGTTGGTCTTCTGGTTCCTTTCTCACGTCCCAGATATCGACACCGTATTTTTCCATTTTCTTCTTAAATTCCTTCTCTTCAGAGATATGATCATGGCATCCATGGACTATATCCATTCCGTTTTCCATCGCCTTGAAAAATATTTCCTTTCGATCATAAGGGAAGGCACCACCGTCTCTCGCGATACCGTTGATGAAAGCTTCTGGTTTAACATCGAGTTTTTCGAGAGCCTGTTCAAGGCTATTGAAGATGGGTATCTTTTCCCCCACATCCTCCAATACTTCGCTCACATACTCTTCCTGCCTGGTAGAGTCCAATACTCCCACGATCTCGTACTTTTTCGAGAATCTGACCAGGCCGTTAGCTGTTTTACCGTCTATCCTTCCAAACTCCCCTTCAGCATATATTAGAGCGGGTATCTTTTCATCTATATCAAACATCTTTAACACCTGAAGTTATAACCACTACATGAACGCCGTCTGTTTCATAATCTTGTAGGTATTTATGAGTAGCGCCAAGAGCAGAAGATGAGCATGGTATCAGAGATATATTTTCTTTCTCTAACAATTCTTTATAATGGATTATTTCCTCATCACTCAGTCCTATAGCGGTACCACCGGTATCGTATATGGCGTTGATCGCCTCTTGACCGTCAAGAGCTCTCCAATTCAATAAAGGCTCGTTTACTTCGGTCTCATCAAGACTGTCTGGATCCATCTCCAGTATATCTTTACTGTTCCGTCGGATAGTTTCTACTATAGCATTATTTCCCATACTTGAACCCGCGAGCATTTTCGGTATGTCTTCAGCTCTTTTTTTTCTCCAGAGTAATCTAAAACCTAAATGTAAGCCAGCGATGGTCGTTCCGTTGCCGACAGCCACGGAGACGGTTTTTGGTGAACTTCCTAGTTCTTCTTGGATCTCTTTCGATATCTCTGTATAAGCTATGAGCGAGATAGGGGTGTTCTTTTTCCCTGGATTTGCGTCATACCAGCCTTTTTTTTCGGCCATCCTCCTGCTTTCATCTACAGACTCTTCATACCCTCCTTCCACTCTAAATATTTCTGCCCCGTAACTTTTTATCCTATCTATCTCGTTTGAAGTGTATTTTTTAGGGATGAATATTTTACAATCAAGTTCCGTTTTGTTCGCTACAAAGCTCATAGCGACACCGTAATTTCCGCAGGACCCCACCGTTATCGTCTCGTAGCCTCTGATTAACGCGTCGTCTACGTGCTGGATGGCTAATCTATCTTTGTGAGTTCCGGTCGGATTCTCCCCTTCAAGCTTCAAATACAGCTCGTCTATATTGAAATAATCTTCCAATTTTTTCGCTCTTACAAGCGAAGTGTTACCTATGCCGTAAGTCATCGTCTTTTCATATCTCTAGATAATGGATAAAAAAGTTTCTACGAACTTTTTAGCTAAAAATAAAAAGAAAAGGTTTTACTTTGTGCTTTACTTATATTCCTGACAACTATCACAGTACCATCGATCGTGCTCGTCTATGTACCGCATCTCGTTACCGCAGTCAGGACACTGGTTTCCTTCCTGTTGAGGCGGTTGCTGTTGCTGTTGAGGCTGTTGTTGCCATGACTGTTGTTTCATTTGTTCTTCTCTTCTCACTTCGTCCATATCTGGTCTAACCACCATCCAGATTATGAGCCCTATTATGCTCAAGAAGAACCCTATTAGGCCCCATAGCATCCCATTTTCATTTCTTTTTTCTGCATCTTTGTACACCCAATAGGCTATCACTATAGATATTATCAGTGGTAGGAATCCTACAAAGCAAAACAGACCACCGCAGGCCCATTCAAATCCGGTTTGTAGTGGCAAGTTTGTTCCAAGTCCTATCATGTTATCACCAAATTAATTTTTCACACCGCCGGCACATATACTTCCTTAGTATAAATATTTTTCCAAAAAATGAAAAGGAAAATATATTGACCAGTATTTTCACTTGTATTCCCGACAACTGTCACAGAACCATCGGTTGTGCTCGGTAATCCACCTCATTGGACTATCGCAATCAGGACAAGGTTTCCCGACTTGTCGGTCTTGCGGTGGTATCGCTCTTTGATCATACTGAGTTCCCTGCCACCGCTGATCGTTCATCCTTACTTCCCTCCTGTCGGGTCTAACTATCAACCATATAATGAGTCCTATGATCCCCGCAACTAATCCAACTATTAACCACAGCATTTCTTCTTCTCCTCTTTTCTTGGCGTCCTCATATATGTAGTAAGCTACCAAGAATCTAATCAGAAATGGTAAGAAGATTAAAAAACAGATAGCTCCTCCACAAAACCCAATACCAAACAGTTCTTGTAATACCATCACTTGGATCGCTAAGTTTGAGGTGTGAATCATATATTTTGTAGTATCGAATCAGGTATTTGATAATTGCGACCTGGACAGTGTATTTTTCTATAATCCTTTATATTTTAGCTAATCCTAATCCAATTCTCTATTGGGTTTTTGTTTAACCTCTTAATATTTTGATATTCTGTTTTTCCCTATCTCACTAATGATTTCCGAAATTTTAATAGTGGTCTCTTCTGATACGATACATGATGGAAGAGCAGTGGACCGAGAAATACAGACCTGATGACTTTGAGGGCATATTGGGTCATGAAAAAGTCCTCAAGAATTTGAAGACCTATGTGGGCGAAGGCAGTATGCCACATCTCATGTTCGT
>JAGXLF010000095.1 GCA_018334835.1 Thermoplasmatota archaeon
TTCTAGAATCCATAACAATATTATAACATCAGCCCTCTTGTATTATCCATGAAGTTACTACTTTGTATAACTGGTGCCTCGGGTGTGATATATGGAGAAAGACTACTCGAAGTTCTTAGCAAAAAAGAAGGTGTAAAGGTAGAACTGATTGTTTCAAAGGCAGGCAAGAATCTGTTAAAAAAGGAATTGGATACCGATCCTAGGGAGATCTATGAAATGGCAGATGAAGTTTATGATCCTGAAGATCTCGACTCACCACCTTCATCGGGCAGTTCTTTGTACGATTCGATGATGATCGTCCCCTGTTCCATGTCATCCTTATCGAAGATTGCTAGCGGAATATCTGATAATTTGATCACTAGAGCGGCAGCAGTCTTCCTGAAAGAGAATAGAAAGCTGATTTTAACACCGAGGGAAACCCCTATGACCACTACCTGGTTGAAGAACATGTATGAACTCTCAGCAGAGGGAGCGATCGTTTTACCCACTATGCCTGCTTTCTACCATGAACCGGATTCCATAGATGATATCGTGAATTTCGTCGTCGGGAAGATACTAGATTCTTTGGATATCGATAATTCGATGTTTAGGCGTTGGGAAAATAAGGATCTAAGGCCATCCGAGTAAACCCTTTCTTTTAAATAGTATTATCTTTTCAACTACATCGGAGAGTTCACTATGTCCGAACATTCCTTGAGTGATGAATTGGAATCAGAGCTAAAAGTGATAGAAAGAACTATCAAGATTTTAGATGTAGTCAAAAAAGAACAGCCTATTGGGATCAGCAAATTGAGCGAGAAGATGGGTATCGAAGAACACAAGATCAGATACTCTCTCCGTCTACTTCAGAAAGATAAGATCATCGAGCCCACTAGTCATGGTGCCTCACTCACAGAAAAACATGAAAAATTTGAAAACGAGCTGATCGAAGATCTGCAGGAAATGGAACAGACGATTGAAGAAATGATCGAGATGCTTCAAAGATAAAAAATGTTTAATAGGATATCCTTTTAGGATTTTAATGTCGAATGCCGTCGTAGCTTAATAGGCAGAGCACTCGGCTGTTAACCGAGCGGTTGGCGGTTCGAATCCGCCCGACGGCGTACTTCACCGTTTTCTTAACTTTTCTCGATATGACTTCGCCAAAATTTGGCTAGAGACATAACTCTTCATTCTCTATGATGTGATTGTAGGAATCTAGGCCTGAATCTCCAGATGCTTTTTATGCATCTCCACCTGATTCGTCCGTCTCTTCTTCAGCCTCTTCCTCTTCAAGGTCCTCTGTTGCTTCCTCATCCGTAGCATCTTCACTTAAATATGGTTGGGATAGGTAGTGCGGGTCAGTTGACTCTTTTTCCTTCGTCTCTTCGCTAACCGTTTCTTCCTTTACTTCACCTTCTCCTTGAATCGCATCTGGACTTTCATCTATTCCTTCAGAGGTTTCTCCAGTCTCCTCTGCCCATTGGGCCTCTTCATCAACACCTGCAGAAGATGAGGGCACATGTTCCCTTCCTTTACCAGCTTCTGTCCGCATTTCTTCCAGTTCTTCCTCAAGGCCTAACTCAAACAGAGTATCTTGAGTGATCTCATATTTGTCTATCTTCTCCTGTGGGATATAAGCCAGCCATCTATCAGGATCATTTTCTTCTATCAACGCATCTTCCATCCCTTCTCTAATCAGCTTCTTCTTTTTACGATTCTTGAATGGAACTACCTTTATCCCAATACCTAACGCTATCAGGGAGATGATGATTATCGGTATGATAACTAGTGGGGCCCCGTGTAGATATATATCCGTGCTGAAAAATATTCCTGAGGTTATTATCAACTCAGGATTTATCGGTATTGGTTCTCCCGAGTCACCAGATGTCTTCACTTCGATATAACTTCTCGAATCGGAAGTTTCTCCCGTGTTAACAGTATCTGTTTCTTCTACATCACCTATTATCCCCGATGGAAAGATAATCTTGAAATCCGTGTCGATACCTTCAATAGATGGTATTTCAAATTCACCCATATCCATACTATAGATCTCAAATGCAGTTCCGTCTGAAGTTTCTCTCAACGGTACGGTGAAATCAGAATCGAGGAGTAAGACGATAGGTTGGGTGTCTATATCTCCATCTTCAGATTGCCAAGATCCCTCTTGATATCTTGAGGAAATATCTAGATCTTCTTTTCCGAGAGCGTCTTTGAGTATTTGATTCATGCCCTCGAAATCTTTCATATCTTCACCATTTTTAGTCATATTGATGATGCGCTGTTTGTCGAATATACTCCGCTTTTCTACCTGCCGGAGCAAATCAGCAGTAGCATAATCTATCGTGATATACTCTGAAAGAGAATCTTTCATATCTTCTGGAGCTTCCACGGCTGAGACTTCAATTTGGCCATCTATGTTAGCATCTGCTATTGCACTTTTATCCATTTTCAGAGTGACCTTCTCTATATCTATATTCATTTCTAGAACTACTGATTGTTCATCGGGCAGTTCTTCTTCATCTTGATTTGAACGGAACTCGCCGGAGAAACCTTCTTTCGGATCGATCCGATAATGCCCCTCCTGCTGGGGTATTTCTCCACTAGAATTATGTAATTCCATGAATTCAGGAGTCCATATCTTCAATAGCATCGAATAATCATCATATTCTTCCTCCATGCTGGAGAATCCAAAATCGACGACCGCTCCGCTGTTCATCAGGCTTTCAGTAAGTTCATTATCGATATCTACTTCTTCATCATCTGCGGTGATATTAGGTTGGAAATTTTCGACCTTGTACTCCCGGATTATAGTGCCCGTCACTCTACCTGGGTCGAAATAATCAAAATCTACCCTCTCAAAAAAACTCGGCATTTTATTTTCGATATCTTCTACAGATTCATTCATCTTATCTGTGATCGTTTTCCATTCAAGAAGGCCGTTATCAACAGATGTTCGAATGAAATCAGCATCTATGAGATCTAGATCATATATCATATCCGGCATTTTGAAATCATCTTCATATCTATCCAAGTTCACTGTATTAATCTCCATAGTTATATTGATAGAGATGTTCTCAAAGCTTTTCATGTCATACATACCGATCGCTCTCATATCTTCACTTTCGATTAATGTTGGGTTCTCGTGAGTTATATTCAATGTTCTGTGAAGTGTTTTGTTTCCATCGCCTCCAGTATTATTATATATCCAGGTTGAGATCTTTTCTTTTCGATCACCTAAGTTCCTTGTAGGTTCGTTCCATTTACCCCAAGTATCATTTGATTTCATAAGATAAGGATCAGTTACCCCAAACCTATAAGTGGAATTATGCCCTGCTGAGACATTTAAATTAACATCTTTCCTTATCGAAGCCCCTACCGCCAATATTTCATCTATCATCTCGCTCATATTTAGCTGCTCGTCATCCTCCTCAAATCCATATGAGACCTCTGTCATCTCTACATCAGCAACGCATGACACTATAATAGGCCCTTCGTCACCAGAATCTGTGTTATCAACCTTCGTCTCATTAAACTCCTTTTCCTCATCAGGGAAAGTAGAATTGACTGTATTTTTGAAAGTTTCTGTTATGTTCTCTTCAATTGCTTTTATCAACTTCTCACTTGTCTCATTATTTCTAATCTCATCGGCTGTATAAATATCATTGTCTATCTGTATTCGATATATGTCAAAATCAGTATCGACTTCAAGACCAGTCCAGTCTTTTTGAAAAGTTATATTATATGTATCTATGATCAGTTCGTGGTCTTCGCTATTGGATTTGAGTTCATTATCTTCTAAAGTAACACTAGAATTAGACGGAAGACTTTTGACAGATTTGTTTCCCTCAGATAGATCGATATTATCCGAGAGGTTTTTAGCAGTTTCTTCAGAATCGTCCTCAGATTCTACTTTTTGATCCAGATCCGATCTTTCTTCCAAATCTCGAGTTTTATTTGCTGTCTTCTCAAGTCGTTCATTTTCTTCACAACTGTTCCGATCCTTCGTCTCTAAATCTTTAGATTCTAATTCCTCGGAAACATTATCTTTTCCAAAACACTCATTATTTATTTCTTCCATTTTCTGATTTAGTTCAATTTCCATATGTTCAGCCCTAGTGGAATGAACAATTACAGAGATCCCACTCACAACGAGAATTATGATAACGAACACACTAAATATTCTACCACATGTCATTATTTATCACTCATACCTACATAGCTAAGTTGGAACAAGTAAAATTGAAGAGTTACATAAAGTTTATGAAATCTTTTTCTTCTCAACACCAAAGTGATTTCAGATATCTCGCTAAAAGGATAAGACGACTCTAGAACTATAATGCTCTCCCAAGAATCATCATTCTAGATGAATTTAGAAATTGTACTTTCTGATACCTTTGAAGTTGGGGAAAA
>JAGXLF010000028.1 GCA_018334835.1 Thermoplasmatota archaeon
GGGAATAGAGTCGATGAAAGAGGATATTTCACAATACTATGAAGATGATGAGCTAAAAGAGATAGAGGGTGTGGGAGATGCGATGGAAAAGAAAATCAAGGAGATAATAGAGACTGGCTCGTTAGAATATCTCAAAGAGTTGAAGGAAGAACTTCCTAGTGGGCTGATAGATGTGATGAAGGTTCCCGATATCGGGCCTAAAAGTGCAAAGAAGCTTCACGACGAACTTGGTATAAAAGATCTTGATTCATTGAAAACAGAAGCTGAGAATGGGAATATCAAAGATATCAAAGGATTTGGAGAGAAGACAGAACAGAAGATTATCAGTGGGATCGAAATGCTAGAAGAGATCTCAGGGCGTCATCTGTTAGATGAAGTCATACCTGTGGCAGAAGAAATAATAGAATATCTAAAACCCAAGGCTGAAAAGATAGAGAAAGCTGGAAGTCTAAGGAGGTGGAAAGAGACGATAGGAGATATTGACATACTCGCTACTGGCGACTCAAAAGAATTGATGGGTGCTTTTGCCGACTACGAAGAAGTGGAGGATGTGCTAGTGAAAGGTGAAACCAAGACCAGTGTTAGGTTGAGAGGAGGCGTACAAGCGGATCTTAGAGTCGTTGACAGGGATAGTTTCGGAGCCGCTCTCCAATACTTCACAGGAGCAAAAGAGCACAACGTCCCTCTCAGGCAGATAGCTATAGACAAAGGCTACAAACTCAACGAATATGGATTATTCAAAAAAGGATCAGACGAAAAAGTAGCCGGGAAGACTGAAGAGGAAATCTACGGTCAATTATCGCTTGATTGGATAGAACCCGAATTGAGGGAGAACCGGGGCGAGATCGAAGCCGCAAAAAAAGGAGAACTACCAGAACTGGTTAGACTTGAGGATATAAAAGGTGATCTTCAATCTCATAGTGACTGGAGCGACGGACAGAATACGGTTCACGAGATGGCAAAAGAAGCTCAAGAGGTAGGCTATAAGTTTATTGCACTTACAGATCATTCCCAAGGACTTAGCGTTGCCGACGGATTAACAAAAGAAGATCTAGAGGAAAGAAGAAAAGAGATCATGGAGGCTCAGGAAAAATTGGACATAAATATCCTTGACGGGATCGAAGTCGACATAAAAAAAGACGGAACTCTAGATATGGATCATGAAACTTTAGAGGAATTAGATATAGTTTTAGGCGCGATACATTCTAATTTTAAGATGGAGGAGAGCGAACAGATGGAACGTATAAGCAAAGCCTTTGAAACTGGCTTGATAGACATCTTTGCACATCCTACGGGTAGGAAGCTAGGGGAAAGAGAAGGTTATGATGTAGATATCAACAAACTCATCGATTCCGCCTTAAAAAACGATGTGATACTCGAGATAAACGCTTCTCCACAGCGGCTGGATCTCGATTCTCTAGATGCGAGAGAGGCTATGGAAAGAGGTGTGATGATATCGATAGGAACCGATGCCCACGGTCTCAGCCATCTAGATTTCATGAGATACGGTGTCGCGACTTCAAGACGCGCATGGTTAGAAGCCGACGATATACTGAATACCCGTTCATATGATGAGCTCATGGAGATCTTAGGAGGGAGATGAGATATGAGTGAAGACGATTTCGATGTTCCAAGGTCAAAAGAACAGGCTGAAAAAAAAGCTGAGGAACTGAGAGAAGAGATAAGGTATCACGATAGAAAATACTACATAGAGAACAACCCGGAGATCAGTGACCACGAATACGATATGTTAGTCAAAGAGCTTGAAGCGATAGAAGAAAAGTTCCCGGACCTCATAACCGAAGATTCACCCACCCAGAGAGTGATCTCTGCCGAAATAGACGAATTTGAAACTGTAGAACACATGAGTGCTATGCTGAGCTTGGATAATACCTTCAATCATGATGAGTTGAGAGAATTCGATAGGAGGGTAAGAGAGGGCCTAGGTAAAGAAAGCGAAGATATAGAATATGTCGTCGAACCGAAGATAGACGGGCTTGGGGTAGCCCTATACTATGACGATAAGGTTTTTCAGCGTGGGTCTACAAGAGGAGACGGTGAACGTGGAGAAGATATAACTCCTAATCTGAAAACTGTGCACACTATCCCGTTAAAGTTGACTGATGAGACCGTCCTTAAAACTGCGGAGTTCAGAGGCGAGGTCTACATGCCCCGGGACGAGTTCGACGAGATGAACGAGAGACGATTAGATGAGGAAAAAGATCCGTTTGCAAATCCCAGAAATGCCGCCGCAGGTACTGTTAGGAATAAAGATCCTACAGTAGTTGCTGAAAGGCCATTAGATATTTTCGTCTACACCCTCAGTTATAACGAAGAAGGCGAGTTTAAGACTCACTGGGAGTGCCTTCAAGAGATGAAAAAAGCCGGTCTGAAGGTCAATAAAAATATAGTTAAAAAAGAAGGCATCGAAGATGTGATCGAACATATTGAGGATTGGGAAGATGAGAAAGAGGAGCTCAACTATGAGATCGACGGTATCGTGGTAAAGGTCAACCGACTCGATTATCACGATATTCTTGGAGCAACGTCTAAGCATCCAAGGTGGGCTATCGCATACAAATATCCTGCTATGAGAAAGACTAGCACTATCAAAGATATAGAAGTACAGGTGGGAAGAACGGGAAAACTGACTCCCATAGCTATCTTAGAACCAGTCCAGTTATCAGGTACAGTTGTCGAGAGAGCCTCCCTTCACAATGAAGACGAGCTCGAAAGGAAAAATGTCAACGTTGGAGATAAAGTACTCGTCGAAAAAGCAGGAGAAATAATCCCACAGATAGTTAAAGTCACAGAGAAGAAGAGTGAAGGTATCTTTCAATTACCGGAAAAGTGCCCGGTCTGCGGAAGTGATGCTAAAAGGATCGGAGATGAAGTTGCTAGAAGATGTATCAATGCTAAGTGTCCGGCACAGGTCAAGCAAAAAATAGAACACTGGACCACTCGTGGAGCGATGGATATAGAGGGGCTAGGCCCAAAAGTTATAGAAAAATTAGTGGAGCACGGACTTGTGAAGAGTATACCAGACCTATATCGTCTTGAAAAGAGTGAGATAGTCAAGATAGAGAGGATGGCCGAAAAATCCGCTCAAAATTTGTTAGACGAAATAGAAGAGAGCAAGGATCAGGGGTTGGCCCGAGTTCTGTATGGATTTGGTATCCGGTATGTAGGAAGTCACATGTCAAACGTACTTGCAGAGAATTACGAATCTATCGAACAACTCATGGATGAAAGCCATGAAAGTCTTCTAAAGATCGATGAGATAGGTCCCGAAACCGCTGAGAGTTTGGTCCAATTCTTCTCCGACCAGCAGAACAGGAAAATGATCGAAGATTTGAAAGAACTCGGTGTCAATATGGAGTCGGAAAGAGAAACGGCAGAACAATTCTTAGAAGGAAAAAGGTTCGTATTTACCGGCGCTTTAGACGACTATACGAGAAGCGAAGCTTCTGAGTTGGTAGAGAAGCATGGCGGGAGAGTCACCTCAAGTGTAAGTGGTGTGACAGATTACTTAGTCAAAGGAGAAAATCCAGGATCGAAGCTCGATGACGCAAAAGAGGAGGGAACAAAAATAATAGACGAGGAAGAGTTCAAAAGGATGATCGAAGAAAAAGAGACACCGTAAAAGTAGAATATCCTCTCTATCCAATCCGTTTGCTGACGTAGGGATTTCCTTTTATAAAGAATCTCAACTTCCATTCTTTCGCTTTACCGGCATAATCGATGTTTATCCTTCTTGCTTTTTTAATATCAAGATTTTCAGGTCTTTCAGACCTAGCAATATAAAGCTTGTCTCCACATAGGTCTGCTCCGTTCAACTGCTTATCTATATCCATGGCCATACATAACTTTCCAGGTCCGTTAGTTAATTCGCTCTTATCCTTTAGGCCTCTTCTTTCTTTCATCAGATCTAAACCTTCTAAAGGCTCTAAAGCTCTAACAAAAACCCCCTCGGGTTCTTTTTCTTGACCTGTAACCGCGTTTAAACAGTAGTACATGCCGTAGATCATGTACACGTACGCATACCCGGGTGGACCGAACATCACTCTAGTCCTTTCGGTCTTGCCCCCTTGATAAGAATGTGAAGCAGGGTCTTCTTCACCGAGATATGCTTCGGTCTCCACTATCTTTCCAACGGTTTTTCCTTCTGGGGAGATACGGACTAGATGTTTTCCCAAAAGATCTTCAGCGACTTTTTCGGTAGCTCTCCTGTAAAATTGCCTTTCTAATTTTTTCTTCTTAAGAGCCACATTTCCACCGTATCTTTATATCTCGTAGAGTTAAGAGATAATAAGGCATACAGTTTAATAATCCTTGTCAGATTATCATACCTACAAAGTTACGAGAAAAACCCTTTTTCAAAAATCTGAGGCATGAGAATATGGAAAAAGAAGAGATCGAAGACATACTCGATAGAGAATTAGACGGTACATGTTGGAGGTTCAAGTATTGGAAAAGTGATGATACTTTTGAATTCCGAAATACTGGTGCAGATATGTCTAAGGAAGACAGAGATGATATGATAGATGAATTTTTAGATAACCTGGAGGAAAACTCACATAGACCAGTTCTTAGTGGAAAGCTCTGCATCCAAAAAGAGAACGGGAAACTGATGAAAAAAACGATAGAAAAAGAGGGCAAAGCGTCTGAGGAAGGCCAAGAGATAACAGAGGAGGAAGCAAAAAACCTTCTTAAGGAGAGTCTAATCCGTATAGATAACGACCTGCTCCCGACAAATAGGGCGGTAGTCGATCGAGAAGAAATCATAGACATATATGCCGAGAACTTGCGGCGGTTAAAGATGATAACGGTTAACCTTAAAGGAGAAAAGATGATCACTCTGACAGATAAGGGCGGACTTCATTTTGAGACTAGGTGAATTTCTAACTTCATCCAAAATCTTCGAACTCTTCAAATCTTTCAGCTTTAGCTTTGCATATCGGGCAAACGGGCGGGGGATCTTCTCTAGCTGCAAGGTACCCACAAACTGTACATCTCCAGATTTTGACGTCTTCTTCATCACTCATCAATCCGGCTCCTGAAACTTTCTTTTCTTCACTTATCCCCTCTTCTTTTGCCTCCATCGCCGCTTCAGTCACCTCTGGAGGACGTCTTTCTGGAATAGGTTCCATTTTAGATGGATCATCAGCCACCTCTTTTGAAACGAAAAGCCCGCAATAACACATCCCGAACTCTTCGACATCAGCGTCTCGATACTCGCAGGGACATATTATATCTGAATCGTAGGTCTTAACGCCGCTAGCTTCTCTACAAGGGCATGAAGGATATCCGTACCTTTCCGCATTTTTTACCAAGCCGTCTAATAGATCATCGAGAAGCTCTTCATCGGGACAAACGTAATAATCATTATCTTCTGCATCTCTTTTCACGTATTCCAACATCTCTTCTTTATCAGTCATCACTTTAATGCCTCCTTTATTTTATCTTCTTTAAAGCCGATTATGATCTCTTCTCCTTCATCGATCACTAAGGTAGGGCAGCTCATCTTAGAGTTGTACTCTTTCAATTCCTCTCGAATTCTTTTCTTTTCCTCACCCTCGACCTGATCTATATCTATGTATTCATACTCTACATCTAATGATTTTAATAGATTTTTGACTTTTTTACACCATCCACAGGTACTTATAGTGAAAACTTTAACATCTCTTTCGTCTTTCTCTCCGCTGACAAGTTCTTTTGCAGACATGTTCTTGATATAGAACATTGTGATAAAAAGTTTAGGTTGCTTTTCAAGGGACCTTCTAGCATAATCTTTAAATGATGGACCTAGGCTGGAATCAACTAGCGATGGACTTAGAACTTGATAGAAAGGAGATATTCCTGATAAGCGTCATAGTTTTGATGATCTTAGCTTGGATGATAGGGAATCTTGGTGGGATCTATTTCGGGATGCAGGATGAAGAAATAAGTAGAGAGCCAGAAAGGGCAGATTATGAGGGGGCGGAAGAGCCTATCCATATTCCCGATTTTGTAGGAGATGTTCTATTTTACACAGCTATTATAGGTTCTGTAGCATGGTTATTCTTGTCAAATGAAAGTTGGAGAGGCAAAAGTATAAGAGGTTTTGCCCTTCTAATAGTGATATCAATTTTTTATTTTTTAGAGGATATCATCCAAACCCTCTCCCGCATATCATCTCCATTGGTAGATATCTTAACAGATACTGAGGATTCTTTTGTCCCTGATATCGGCCTTAGAGATGGGTCTCAAGTCACTTCTTCCCCCATAGGGTCTAGCATAGGTATTCTGATACTTCTCGCATCTACCTTAGTCATTGTCTTTTTCTTCATCAGACACAAAAAGCTTTCTGAACAAAGCTCTCGGACTGAAGACGATATCTCCTCAACAGCCGACAGAGCTATCACTGAGCTGCATAAAGGGGATGACGTTAGAGATATCATAATCCGAAATTATCAGAAGATGTTGATTATTCTCGAAAGAGAGGGCGTTAAACAAGAGATATCTTTCACTCCTAGAGAGCTAGAGAACATGGCTCTTGACAGACTTTCGTTGAAAAAGAAAACAATCGATGAGATGACCAAGTTGTTTGAAGAAGCAAAATACAGCGATCATCCTTTGGGAGAGAAGGAACGAGACCGTGCCTTAGATAATTTCAAACAGATCAAAGCCGAACTGGAGGAGATAGAAAATGCCTGAATATTCGAATGCGAGGAGAGGTGTGAGTTACTTACTTTTCATGAAATTAGTGACTATAATGATAGTGATTTTGTTAACGATGTTTGCGAGAGGTATCAGACCTAGTATCGTTATAACGATCTTGATTATTCCTCTTTGGCTTTTGGCAGAAAAAGTGATGACCGATACTAGCTCACCTTCTTTTTGGAAAAGTATCGAAAAAAGAGAATATTTCTCTAGACTTCCTTTGGCAGACGATGTCAATAAAATGAAAGGAGCTAAAAAAGGTCAAAAGGTGAAACAGGCTATTTTGGAAGGAAGGCTGAAAGATCAGGTCTATTACACCTTGAAAAACGAGTATAATCTTTCTGAGGAGGAAACCGAGACCTTAGCTGACGACCCAGAAAGCATGATCGAAAAGATAGACAACGAAAAACTGATAGAATACCTCAAGAGCGCTAGAGATCTAAATGATCTTAAAAAACCCGACGGACAAGACCAGGTTGAATTATTTTCTGAGAAGGATGATGAAGACTCAGGTAGTAAGGATGATAAGTTTGAAGAAAAAATAAGATCAGCTATCGCTGAATTGGAAAAGATACACTATGTAGAAAAGGATAGGTGACTCATGAAATGAAAACTAGAAATTTCGGTTATCTCTTCGCATTGTTTTTCGTGACTATAACCCTAGGGATGATGTTCATGAATTACATCTTTTTCATACCTGCTCTTACTTCTTTATCTATAATGATAGTTGGATATCTTGATCTCCCACCTGATGATGAAGATATTACTGTAGAAAGAAGACAGGAAGAGGTCCACACATATGAAGGAGAAGAATTCACCGTTGGTTTGACAGTAAAAAATCACGGAGATTCGAAAGCATTTCTAGAGATTAAGGATGAACTATCTACGAATGTAAAGGTGATAAAAGGATCTAATCATCATTCACTGTATCTTGAACCAGGAGAAGAGAAGGAAATAGAATACAAAATAAAATTTTTGAAGACAGAAAATTACAGGATAGGGCCCGTAAAAGCTCGCTATATAGATCCGATGGGACTCTTCTCTAAAGATTGGATGTTCGAGGAATTCATGAATGCGATCGCTCTACCGCCTGTGGAAGAGCTCAGCCGTACCAAGTTAAGGCCCAAATATACTCGAGGCTGGCTGGGTAACATAAAATCCTCCCAGATGGGGGTCGGCTCTGAGTTCTTTTCCATAAGGGAGTATTTACAGGGAGATGAGATGAGGGATATAAACTGGAAAGCTACCGCAAGATATCTAGATCCAAAGAGCAATGCGTTCGAGGCAGAAAAAAGTGGAGATGTAATAATCGTAGTCGATGCCTTTTATGACTCAAATGTCGGAGTTTTTGAAGACAACATGTTAAAACATTCGGTTAGAGCAGCTACTACTCTCGCTTCTGATATAATCTCCGATCGAAACAGAGTCGGTCTTCTAGTCATAGGTGATTTCGTGAGATGGGTGTACCCAAAGTCAGGTCAAGAGCAGTTATATGAGGTAATGGATAATTTGATGAATTTAGAGGGGGGAAGCCATTGGAGACTGGAGCACGCCAAGTTCATAATGGATAATATATTTCCCAATAGATGTTTGTTGCTTTTTATATCCCCTCTTACCACTGATAAGGTGACCGAGGCGATAGCCGGTTTGGCTAGAAAAAAATACGAGATAGCTGTTGTTTCTCCATGTCCAGTAGAACTTCAGAAAAAATATATTGATAGGGAAGATGAATTAGCTGAAAAACTACATAGGATCGAAAGAAAGAACAGGATGACTGAGCTGAGAGATTACGGCCCTGTGATCGATTGGAATACGGATCAACCGCTTGAGGTAGCTATAGAGGGGGTGAGACGATATCAGGTGAGGAAGTGAGTAAGGTTCAGGTTATTGATCGGATGAACAACATAATCAATGAAAGAGCATTTCTTTTGAAAGCTATCTTGACATGCCTTTTGTTAGTCATAATTATCACCAGTTTGTTATACCCGAGCAGATTCTGGTATCTTCCGATATTCGGTGGACTGATCTCGATTATGGGGATAGGATTAAGACGAAAAACTTTGGTCACTTCAGGAATAATATTGATAGGAGGGATATTTTTCTTAAGCAATCTGACCATCATTCTTACAACGTTCAACATCATTTTATTGGTTGGCTTGTTCATCCTAATTTACGGCGCCATAATATATATGAACGATATGGTGAGATTAGATATAATCTCTACGAATTATGAAGGAAATATCGCTGACACATTTGATCAGTACAGGAAAAATTGGAATAGATCGATTTTTAAAAATCTATCTTTAGTCTTATTGCTATCGCTCTTAGCTGTTATGATTTCTTGGATCGGCTCATCTGATTTTTGGATCCAAATAAATAATATCCTCTTATTAGGTCTCTCAGTCCTCTTCACCCTAATTATACTTATTCTATTGTATATCTTATTTGTAAAGATTCCAGAGTTATCCGAGTTAGTAGAAGAATAAGAGATATAGAATATTTTTCAATCAAAGGACTCTGAAATGTAGTTGATAATAAAAATAAAAGGAATTAGTGTGTGTTGCTTGTATTTGAACAACACTTATTTTGTTGTCTTACGATATTTATTTTTAGTCTCCCAATTCTGAATTTATTAGACAACTCTTCATATGTATCTCGTTGGATATCTTCTTGTTCAAATTTTCGAGTTCATCTTCCGAAAAAGATTTCTGGAGATATTCAACAGTATTTCCTTTCTTTTCGTGCATCTTTTGTAGGAGGTCATCTACTCTTTTTTCATCCATCATACCACCATCGTCTGACATTTCGTCGGACAAATAAAGAGAATAAGTTGTTTAAATACTTTTCGATACCTTAGTTTTTTACTCTGGAGTCTAAATAAGCCGAATATGACTCAAGATATTTGTCTGACAAATTATGAATATTATGTTGTAGGTTTTGAGAAACTATAAATATCCTCCAAGATATGGTTTGATGGATGTCTTCAAATAAGATAAAGGCTGTAGTCGTGGACGATTCTAATTTCATGGTTACTATCTTCAAAGATATCCTCGAAAGTCACCAAAATATAGAGGTTGTTGGAACTGGTAAAAACGGAGAGGAAGCTATAAAGTTGAACAGAGAAAAAGACCCCGACGTGATGTTGATCGATGTAAAGATGGAAGGCATGGACGGGCTTTCAGCCGTAGAAAAGATAATGGCGGAGGATCCCACTCCTGTGGTTCTTATCTCTGGGATGGGGGATGAAGCCAGTGAACTTTCGGTTAAAGCCTTGGATGCTGGTGCTGTTGATTTTATCGCTAAGACCTCGGGTACTCTATCGATGGATATAAGGAAGAAGTCAGATGAGATCATCGAAAAAATAATCAAAGCTGCGAAAACTGACCTTAGATCTCTTGAAAAAAAAGAGAAGAAAGTGGAAGTTGAAGGGGAGTACGTATCTAAAATATCGAAGGAACATTTGGTCGTGGTTGCATCTTCTGCTGGAGGGACAAGAGCCTTGGATGATTTCCTTTCTACACTTCCATCAAATTTCCCATTTCCCATCGTAGTGGTTCAACATATGCCTATTGAATTCACTAGTTACCTGGCTTCAACGTTGGATTCAAAACTTGAGTTAGACGTTAAAGAAGCAGATGATCATGATGAGATCAAAAATAATCAGGTGTACATCATTCCTTCTGGATTTCATGGGGAGATAAGTATCTGGCGGAATAAAAATTTTATCAGTTTGAAGGATGAACCGAAAAGGCATGGAGTTAGGCCTTCCGCTGACTATCTTTTCCATTCGGCCTCGGAAGTTTACAAAGATAGAGTCATTGGGGTGATCTTGACTGGCATGGGGAAGGATGGGGCGTTTGGAGCAAAGAGGATAAGAGATAATGATGGTTTTCTAGCACTGCAGGATCAAAACAGTTCTGTAGTTTATGGTATGCCTAAGGCCGCCATGGAGAAGGCCGGATGTGATTTTGAAGGTACACCGACTGAAATAGGTAAGAAATTGGTAGAAATGTTCATGGAGGAAAACCTATGAGTGAAAAATATCAGGAGATGTTTGAGGAAGAGACTAAAGAACAGATCGAGGAGATGAATGAAAATCTATTATCCCTGGAAGAGAATCCCGATGATTCAGAAATCATAGATGAGATATACAGGGCGAGTCATACCTTGAAGGGTATGGCCGGAACGATGGGATATGAAGGTATACAAAATATAAGCCACAAGATGGAGGAATTGTTCGATGAACTGAAGGAGAAAAAAGGCAGGATAGATGAAGATCTTTTCGATCTCTTATTCGAATGCGTAGACACTATAGAGATTCTAGCAGCTGGTGAAGATGCGGATTTCCAGTATTTAATAGACGAGTTAGACAAAACTTTGGCAGAGGGGGATAATGAGAGAGGACTAGAAGATATCGAAGATGATGACAAACTTCTAGAAGAGTTTGAAATTCCTGTAGAGATAAAGGAGGTCCTCGAAAATCATCTAGAAAATGATATCACTCTTGCCGTTATAGATGTGTCCAAAGATGAGGAATTTCCTCCAGTAAGAGCTCTTGAACTAAGGGAAAAACTAGATTTAGAATACGAAATTTTTTACCCAGATCCAGAAGAAGTTGATTCTGATCATCATAGGTTCTTTTTGGTCACTGAGGATGTATTAGATGAGAATGACCTGGATAAAACAGTTGGATTGAAGATAGATTTGAAGAGAGATGAAGGAAAAAACCTTCTGATAGAAAGAGAGGGAGAAGATAAAGATAAGAAAAATTCACGAGGAAAAGTAAAAAAGATCGAAACGTCAGACAAATTAAAGGTCGATTTAGAGGATATAGAACAAGTCATGAATCTAATAAGTGAACTCGTTATTTCTAAAGGCTCTTTGGAAGATATATCACGTTCAATTGAATCCGACAGACTATCTAACGTGACCAGCAGGATAGACAGGATATCTAGCGACTTGAGGGAATCCGTACTTGATTTGAAGATGACGAAAGCCAAGACCGTTTTTAGACGTTTTCCGAGAATGGTCCGAGATCTAGCCAAAGAAAACGATAAGGAAATCGATTTTAAGTTGGAGGGCGAAGATATAGAACTAGATCGAACGATCCTAGATAGGATAACCGACCCTCTAGTTCATCTGATTCGAAATGCTATAGATCACGGTATAGAACCGGTGGAAGAGAGAAAACAGAAAGGTAAGCCACCTGAAGGAAAGATAAAAATTGCAGCTAGTCAAAAGGAGGAAAATGTGGTCATCGAAGTTTCCGATGACGGGAGAGGACTTGATAAGCAGAAAATAAAGGAAAAAGCTATAGAAAAAGGTCTTATCAGTAAGGAAGATTCTGAAGAAATACTTGAAGAAAACCTTTACCTGTTAATATTCAATTCTCATTTTTCTACAAAGGACGAAGTCACTAAAGTTTCAGGTAGAGGTGTGGGTATGGAAGTCGTCAAAGAGACGATGGATTCTTTAGGAGGAGAAGTAAACATAATGTCTGAAAAGGGGGAGGGTACCACGGTCAGGTTGACACTTCCACCGTCGGTTGCGATAGTACAGGCATTCTTGATCGAAGTCGGTACCGGTACATATGCACTCTCTATGGAGGATGTGGTAGAAACCGCCCAGGTGAGGCCCGAAGACATAGAAAATATAAAGGACAATGATCTAATAAGACTACGAAACGAGTATCTCCCTTTAATATATTTAAAACAGAAATTCGAGGACGTTTCTCCTGAATCGATTAAAGAGAATAATGATAAACTCAAGGTCGTGATAGTCTCGAAAGAAGACAAAACCGCTGGGTTTGTTATAGACGAAATCATAACAGAGAAAGAGATAGTGATAAAACCACTCCCTGAACATCTTCAAAATTTAGGAGGTTTTATGGGTGCTACGATCCTAGGCGATGGAACCATCGCCATGATATTAGATACTCTCCATTGGGTAGAAACTAAGGCTTGACGAAGATCCTTTTTTTTAGATCGTAAGACTCTACATCGTCTTTTGCGGGAGCCCTAAGATTCTCAGCCATACCTATGATCAAGAAACCACCTTTATTCAAGCTTTCCACCAATCTTTTCATCAGATCAGCTTTTGAATCATTGTTAAAATAAATCATCAGATTTCTGCATAAGATGAGATCGAATTTCCTTTTGAATTCCGTCTTGAATATGTCCTTTTTTTCAAATTTTACAAGGTCTTTAATCTTATCTTTAAGAATCCATCCTTTATTCTTCTGAATAAAAAATTCTTTCTTTTCCATTTTCGATAGATTTTTAACAGATTTATCTGGATAAACACCGTTCCGTGCAAAATCGAGAGCTTGGTTATCAAGGTCCGTTCCGTAGATTTGAATAGAGATGTTTTCGGGCAGCTGGTTATTGAGAAAGCTTATAGCTAAGGAATAGGGTTCTTCACCAGTTGCGCATCCGGCCGACCAAACCTTTATTTTTTTAAATATCTCGTCATTTTTTTTATCAATGATCTGAGGTATAACTTCATCTTCTATTATTTCCCATACATCTTCGTCTCTTTTGAACTTTGTAACATTGACCGTTAGTAATTTCCGGAGTTTTTCGATCTCTTCGTCATTACGTTTGAGATAATTCAAGTAATCTGTAAACTTCGGAGTTTCCACGACTCTCATCCGTGCATGAAATCTTCTCCTTAGATGGGATTTAGAGTAGTTTTCATAATCAACTCCGATTCTTTTCGATACTTCATTTCTCAATCTTTTGAATCCCTTTGAATCCGTATCGCTCTCGAGTTTGTCCATCTATCCACCTTTATACTTTATCAGCCTGTATTTTTATTTCGGATCGATCACGCTTAGACCTTTTGAAATTTTTATGCATGAAGTTCCTATGATCGATGCACAAAATGAATCGCCATACAATCTCAGATTCATCTATTATTTAATTCCAGCGGTGAAAATACAATATCTTACTAGTAAAGCTGATAAGTTGAATCCGGTATCAGTCAATCGAATGTTCCTCACTGAATTCTTCAGCCCTTTCCAACCCTTCTTTTGATAGATTCTTTACCATAGCGATCAAATCCGTCAACAGTACGAGTTTATCATCGTGCTTTACTATCCCTTCAAGATACTTTTCGCTGATAGGACTTTCTAAAACCTCTGAAGGAGGTTCTATTTCATCTGTAGATACTGTGGGAATCTCCGTGACTTCAGAAGCCATCACACCAATACTTTCGTCAAACAATATCATCAATTGAGATTCTTTTTCGTTCAGTTCAATATCAAGATCCAATATTTTAGGAAGATCGACCACTGTGATTATTTCGCCACGTCTGTTGATAATCCCTCTTATTTTTTCCGGTGTTGAGGGAACTGAGGTGACGCCTTCAAGCTGGATTATCTCTCTAACTTGTTCGATGGGGCAGGACAGATAGTCCTCTCCTACTCTAAAAACGACTATCTGCAAAGAATCACTCGAGCTTTTATCTTCCTCTTTTCCCATATTTGCACCTCGTAAAACCTTTCAAGTATTTTGCTTATACCATTTGCTAAATATTTATAACTTTGGTTTCTCACATCTAATTTATCAACAGAACTTAGTTCGATGTCTTTTGAGAATCAAAGATGACTTACATCACATGTCATACTCTTCAACTAGATCAGTAAGGTTATTCGCTAGACTTGATAGTTGTTGTGCCGAAGCTGATAGTTCTTCAACGGAAGCGTTCTGCTCTTCGGCTGAAGCAGCTACGGATTCGGCTTGATTAGAATTCTTATCCGCTATTTCAGCCACGGTATTGACTTTAGTGGAGGATTCCTGCAGATGCTCCGTCACTTCGTCTACAGCTCTAGATATCTCTTTTATCGAGTGTGATACGGAATCGACCGATTGTTCGATCTGTTCAAGAGACTCGAGGTTTTCATGGGTCACTCCGTCAACATCTTCCGCCTTTTCTGTTAAATCCATCACGCTTTCAACGACCTTTGAGGTGTTCTCCTGTGTTTCTTCTATGATCTCTTTGATGTAATCGGTTTCCTCCTGAGTTTCTTCCGCCAACTCTCTTACAGAATCAGCAACTACGGCGAAACCTTTACCCTGTTCTCCAGCCCGAGCGGCTTCTATAGCTGCGTTAAGAGCCAAAAGATTAGTTTGATCCGCTATATCAGATATGGTCTCTATCACATTTCCGATCTCTTCGGATTTCTGCTCTAGATTTTCGACATTCTTTTTTGTAGATGTCAATATCTCCTGGAGTTCATCGACGGTTTCATCGGCTACTTCGGCATACTTTCTTCCCTCCTCCGTTTGGGTTGCAGCTTCTTCTGCCGAATCAGTGATGTCCTCAGCCGAAGCCGAGGTTTCTTCCATGTTCGCGGCGCTGTTCTCTATCATCTCAGACAGGCGTTCCAACTTTGTAGCTTGTAAGTTGGTATCTTCCGATATATCCTCTATAGAGCCTGAAACGTTCTCCGAGACAGCATTTAGCTCTTCTGAAGATGAAGCGATAGTCTCCGAAGCATCATTGAGCTCGATAGAAGCATCTTTGATCCTCTGTAGGTTTCTTCTAAACCGATCTATCATCCCGTTTATACCATCGATCAACTTCCCGATATCGTCTTCCTCCTCTTTTTCTATTTTGACTGTCATATCGCCGTTTTCAAACTTTTCGACCTTATCTAAAATTTTAGATACTTGATCTTCAAGATATTCTTTTACTCTTTTTTGTTCCCTCTGCAATTCTTTTTGATCAGATATATCTTGGATGAATCCAACGGACTTTACCACTTCCCCTTCAATATTTTTGTACGGGGCGGCACTCAACAGTGTTTCAAAGACGGTCCCGTCTCTCTTTTCAAGTTTCAGTTCGTAGGTTTCCATCACTTCATCTTTTCTCTTTTCGGCTTTTTTGCGCAATTTTTCTCTTTCATCTTCAGGGACCAATTCTAAAAGATTTTTATCCTCCAATTCCTCCTTTGAGTATCCAAATTCATCTGCCATTTGTTCGTTAATATATAGAAGATTTTCTTCTAGATCGGCTATACAAATGCTAATAGGGGCTTTTTCCACGAGCACTTCATGGCGATTCTTCAGCTTTTTAAATTTAGTTTCGATATCTTTTTGTTCAGTCATATCTTTAAAAGTAAAGAGTGCTTTTGAAGACCGTCTTTGCTCATTCAAAAGAACACTGGATACCATAAAATGTTTGGTTTGTTCATCACCAATGTCATAACTATGATATTTATTTTGGACGTTTTCCCCTTTCTCTAGAACATACTCCAAGAGGGAATGAATGAATTCAAAATTTTTTTCTACTGGTTTATTCACAACTTCTTTTTCGGTAATTTCGAAATATTCCTTCATAGAGTCGTTAACTCGCTCAACGAACCCATCTTCGCCTACTACCATCATCGGTAATGCATCGCTTCTAAAGATGGCTTCGATATTCTCTTTATGTACCTCCCTTTCCTCTCTACACCTTTTGAGTTCCTGCTTTTTATTTTTTAATTCGCTGCTTTTCTGGTAGACCTCCTCCTTAAGTTTTTCTTCCTTATTACCAAAAAGACCCATGATGAGACTCATGAAAAAGGATAGTGAAGAGGTGAGTAAAAATCTTTCGTATCCATACTTATCATTTCCCATGAATATAAACACAGAAGTTAACTGATTAATCTTATAAAGCGAAAAAACCAATATCAGAGAGGTTTCCCATCACAATTCATAATTCTCAACAAGTGAGGTGAGATTATTCGCTAGAGTTGATAGTCTTTCTGCTGAAGAGGATAATTCTTCCACTGA
>JAGXLF010000096.1 GCA_018334835.1 Thermoplasmatota archaeon
ATATCTGCAAGGATTTTCTGTATAATCATGGCCTCCCGGTACCGAGAGGTGAAGTTGCTACCTCGCTGAAAGAAGCTTTAGATATAGCTGAGTTTATAGGATATCCTGTGGTGATAAAACCGGTAAGTGGGCATCACGGTGAGGGAGTCTTCGTTAATCTCAAAAATCCTGACGAATTGGCGGAAGCGTATTCGTTGGCCAAAGAATACGAGTCCTATCAACTTGTGGAAAAATATCTGAAGGGAAATGATTACAGAGCTCTCATTGTAAACAACGAAGTTGTCGCCTTAGCTAAAAAGGTACCTGCCCACGTCCAAGGGGATGGTGCTTCTACAATAAAAGAGCTTGTAGAATTGGTCAACCAGGACCCTAAGAGAGGAGAAGAACACGACAACATATTGACGAAGATAAAGATCAACGAAGAGGTCATGATGAATTTAGAACGTAAAGGATTGAACCTTGAGTACATCCCTGATGAGGGCGAAATCGTACAGTTGACTGAGACCTCGAACCTGAGCACGGGCGGAACCGCAGAGGATTGGACTGATGAACTTCATCCTACGTTGAAAAGAGTCCTCGAAAGAACCAGTAAGATAGTCGATCTTGACCTGATGGGTATAGATTTTATATCGGACGATATTTCAAAACCTGTTGAAGAGTTGAACTGGGGCATCATCGAGATAAATGCGAGTCCGGGTTTGAGGATGCATATACATCCAACATCGGGTGAGCCTAGACCAGTAGGTAAAAAGATAATAGATCATCTTTATCCTTCTGGAGAGGGCAGGATACCTCTGGTAGCTATAACAGGTACCAACGGTAAAACTACTACTTCTAGGTTGGTCGAGTGGCTGGGTAGAAATCAGGGTCATCATACCGGTCTTGCCGTTACAGGTGGGATATGGTCGAACGGCATGAAGGTCGCTGAGGGAGACACTACAGGTCCGTGGAGCGCCAATTTGGTTCTTCAGGATCCTGAGGTTGACTACGCTGTCTTAGAGACCGCTAGAGGAGGCATGCTTAAAAGAGGTCTTGGCTTCGATAAGTGCTCGGTCAGCGTCGTTTTGAACATCCGTGAAGATCATATAGGATTGAACGGTGTTGAAGATCGAGATGACATATTCTGGGTCAAGTCTCTTCTTGTCGAAGCAACGGATGAAGACGGCTATAGCGTGATCAACGGTAACGATGATTACGCTGAACGACTAATCGAGAAGGCGAACGGAACACCTATCCTTTTCGGCGTGAAGAAAGATAAGCTTATAGAAGAACACATAGAAGGAGGAGGAGAGGCCTTTGTACAAGAGGGAGATGAATTAGTTGCGTATGTCGAGGAAGGCGTGAAAAAGATAGCGAACGTTAAAGACTTACCATTCCTGAGAGGAGGCGTTAAAATGTTGGTTGAGAACACTCTAGCGGCGATAGCTGCCGGATACGCTAGCGGGTTAGAATTGGACAGGTTCAAGAACGCACTAGCCAAGTTCGAGACGGATGAATGTACCACTCCAGGTCGTTTGAATGTGTTCGAGGTTAAAGACAGAAAGATAGTGGTGGACTACGCTCACAATCCTGATGGATTGAGTAATCTGAGTGAATTTACCGATCATATCTCAAATGGGAACAGGAAGATACTGGTGTTCACTGGTCTAGGTGATAGGACTGATGAAGATATATTGGAGAATGGAAAGGTAAGTGGGGAAAAATTCGATAAACTCGTCTTCACGGAAAAAGATGATCTGATCCGGGGCAGAGATAGAGGAGAGATCATGTCTCTTTTGAAAAAGGGGGCTGAGGAGATGAAGAAGGAACCGATCACTATAGATGATCCTCTCAAAGCGATATCCTATGCCCTTGGAGAAAGTAGAGCAGGAGATGTGGTGGTCTGTGCGAATCTTGATATCACTTCTGAACATCTTGCTGAGATCTTCGGTTCTTCAACCGAGCTTTGGGATAAGGACAGAAAAAAGATAAGAGATTGCAAGATAGATCTATTATCGACTCAAAAATTGAGTGGGAAAAACGGATCGGTAGTTGAGTAAGTTCCTAGGTTACTTAAAACACCTTTCCTTTATTTATTATTATTATTATTATTATTATTATTATTATTATTATTATTATTATTTTCTGGAAAGATGGGCTTTTTATCCTCCAGATCGTATTCACATCCATTTGATAGGATATGGACTGTGATACCTTCTGCATGGAGAGGTGTATCCGGGCTGATCTCTGAGATATTGGTGTGTTTTATGTTTTGTCCATCGACTATCATCAAATTTCGGCTTCCGACAACCCGAAATCTTTTTTCTTCAAAGTTCCAGATCGCCGCAGTGTCTTCTCCCAGTCCTATCCCAATAGTGATAGGATTTTCGACAACCACATGCACGAGGCGGGGGAATCTACCCCTAGCGGTAAAATGAGTGTCAATCACCGTTTTTGATAAGAAATCTAGTCCGTGAGTGAGTTCGATGATGCCTGCCATCAAAGCGTCCTGGCTCTCACCGTAGGCTATCATCAGGTTTGTCATGCAAACAGCACCAGCGCTGGTTCCCATGATGGGAACACCTTTCTCATTTTTCCTCCTTATCTCTTTGGTAAGAGCGGTTCCACCCAATACAGTAGTTATCCTGAGCTGGTTACCTCCTGTGAAGAAGTAGGCGTCAGCCTCCATCGCTTTATTCACCATCTCATCGCTGTTGGCTTCCTCTCGTGTTTCCGGGTTGAGAGGGACCATGTCTGCACCGAGATTTTCTAGGACCTCTGAATAGCGTTTAAGAGTTTTTTCCGGCTCTTGGCTTGCAGTAGGTAATATGCCTACAGTAGGTTCATCTTTAGATCTGTTTTTGACTACGTCCATGAACTCGTTCAAAATAGCACCGTCTACTGACAGATCCATCTTGCCTCCAACGGTTATCAGCGGGCCTTTGGACATTTTTTTGAACACCGATTTTATGATTGAATTATATATGTTCTCTATAAACCTTCCTATCTTATATTAACCTGCATACCGATGGAACTCTCACGATGTTTGCGGAAGAGGATATCGTGGGGAACGTTTATGACTTAAAATCAATCATCGGTGTCGACTCCAAGTTTTATATATTTGAAAAGAGGTGGTAGAGGCAAATGGATACCTTCGCCCATATAACCATACCTCTCTTGATCCTTCTAGCGCTCAGGGTAGATACAAGGAAAGTACTTTCCATGCTTCCTTTTGCAGTTATCATGGATCTCGATTTTTTCTTCCGGGGGATGCATCGTATGTTGTTCCATAACGTTTTTCTAGTGATAATAATCCCGTTGATAGTCATCATATATCTTGATAAAAAGCATCCTGAGTACCGCCAATACGGGCTGGTAGTATTTTTCTTCCTTTTGGCTCATTTCATATTGGACTTGGGTGATGGCATGGCTCTACTCTATCCTATGGCGACGGATTACTATTACTTTGAGATGGAACTATTCTTTCAATTTTTAGGCCCGATTCCTATACCAGATATTTCACTTGATATGGGGGTGATCATTGCTGAGGACACTGCGATAGTTGGAGAAAATCAGGGCGCAGTAGAAGGTGCGACGCAATACCCTTCGGTATCCACCATCTCATCTGGTCTTTTCCTGACACTAATCGTTGCGGCTCTCATGTACTACCAGAAGAGTTTTACCTTCTTGGAAGAAGTCTGGAAGTTGGTGGTGGATGTGAAGCGATACTTTTTTGACAAGTTGACTTCGATAAAAATGAAATTGTTTGGTTAGGGTTCGCTTGGCTTAGCGATAACTTCTTTCACTTCCATATCGAAGAATCTTCTGCTGTTCTTTCCATTTATCAGAAGAACGGTATCTGCTCCGTAGCCAGTTCCTGCTATCGCTAAGACCGGTTTTTGAGGTATCAAACCTGCATCTGTAGCCATCGAAACGATCTCTACGCAGACTTTAGTGCCCTGTCCGAATAAACGTAAAGTATCGGCTATTATAGTAGAAGGCATTATCGAGCCGCTCTTTTTGCGGTAATGGTCGTTCCAGGAATGGAAAGGCATGGGACCGGTGAAGATCTTGACGTTTTGTTCTTCCATCTTTTTTCTGTTCTCCTCTTTAAGTTCCTGTTCTCCTTCGTTCCTGAAGCCGGTGGAGTGGGTGACCGCCACGATATTTTTGTTTTCATCGAACAGTTCTCCAGCTTTTACTCCGGTCTCGCCCCGGGTCGTGGCAACAACGATGTTCTCTATATCATGTTCTTTAACATATTCCTGTGCCACTTCAAGGACCTCTTTCGTATCCATCTCCGTGGTATCTATCATATGTCTCACCTGTATCTAGGAAGAGTTTGGTGGTTTAAGGTTTTTAGGATTTAATAAAGCATTTTCATTTTTTGAAAATAA
>JAGXLF010000029.1 GCA_018334835.1 Thermoplasmatota archaeon
GGAAAAGCTAGATGACGATGAAGGAGGTACCACAAACGTTTCCTCGATGGAGATAACTCTGAGTAAATGAGTCGGACCTATAGAGTATCGGACAACGAAGACTTGATCTCTAGGTTTCCTCAGATACTCAAATTGGTGCTTCGGTCTTCGACAATAAAAACAAGCTTATCGGTAAGGTCGGATGGATATTCGGTCCCGTTGAAGGCCCCTACGTGGAAATAAAACCTGAAATCGATCCTAAAAATAGGCTCACCATGATGAGAGAAAAGATATATGTGGGGGAGATATAGATGAATGAAGAGACCGAGGTTGAAGAGGAAGAAAAGAGTTCTGTAGAAAAAGTTACAGAGTGTCCTGAATGCGGCAGTAGACATCTCGCCCAAGATTATGATAGAGGAGAATTGATATGTGAGGATTGCGGTCTCGTTATCGATAATCAATATATTGACGAGGGTCCTGAATGGCGAGCTTTTGATATGAAACAGGAGGAGAAAAGAGCAAGAACTGGATCTCCTATGAATGTGATGGTTCATGACAAAGGTCTTTCTACAAGTATAGATTATTCTGATAAAGATTCCTACGGAAGACCTATTTCCAGCAAGAAGAAGGCCCAGATTTATAGGTTGAGAAAATGGCAGCGGAGGATCCGTGTTTCAGATTCCACCGAAAGGAACCTCGCCTATGCCCTGACAGAGATGCACAGGATGGCGTCGACCATGGGTTTACCTAAAAACATTAGAGAGACTGCCGCGGTGATTTATAGAAAGGCTGTGAAAAAGAACTTGATAAGAGGTAGGAGTATCAAAAGCGTCGTAGCATCATCACTCTATGCCGCCTGTAGAAAAGCAAACGTTCCGAGAACTCTCGATGAAATAGCGGAAGCGACTTCTTCAGATAGGAAGGAGATAGGTAGAACCTACAGGTTTCTCAGCCGTGAACTCGTGTTGAAATTGAAACCGACCAAACCGCAAGAATATTTGAGTCGGTTCTGCAGCGAACTCGATCTGAGCGGAAAAGTTCAAAAGATGGCTAAAGATATTATTGATCAGGCCGAGAATAGGGAACTTCTCTCGGGAAAGGGCCCCACCGGTCTTGCGGCCGCAACTATCTACATAGCTTCCATAAACGGTGGAGAAAGGAGGACACAAAGGGAAGTCGCCGATGTAGCGGCCGTCACCGAAGTGACAATAAGGAATAGATACAAGGAACTCGTCGATAAACTCGATATAGACATCGAGGTTTGAAGACTTATCAAGGTACGGCTTGTTATCCTCCCAAGTTCTTAACTATCTTGGTTCTGCTAGTTCTAACTGTTTTTTTGAGGATAGGAAAAAAGATTATCATTTATATTCTTGACAGTTATTGCAGTACCATTGGTCGTACTTTTCTATATAGCGCATCTGATTACCACAATCAGGACAAGTTTTTGATGATTGAGGTGGTTGCTGGACAATCGTTGTTTGTTGTTTCGAGGAACCTATTACCCCTTTTAGGAAAAAAATAACGAAAATGGTTATCAGAATTATCAATAAGATTATTAAGATCACACATAAGAATGGAAGAGCACAGAGACCTCCACAAACATCTTCCATATTGAGAGCAATCGGTTAAATCTCTCTCATTTTCTTTCTCCTACCTTCTAAATCTTAATTCACCTTATACATAATAAATTTTCGTAAAAATAAGCTATTCTATCATCTATTCCTACCCCAGCTCCTTGACTATCGTCGATCTCGAAGGCTTATCAAGATATGGCTTTATAGCCTCCCAGTTTTTCCAGCCCCCAACAGCCATTATTACCCTGGGATTTTTACCTTTCTCAACCAGGTTGTAATGAGCAAAAAATCGCCTCAAATCGTGAGAAGATACATGCTTAAAGTCAGGGTTCCCTGTCCTCTCAAAGGCCTCTTTACTGATCGTATAGACCCTTTCCCTGATCCCGTCAGGTGTATAATATTCTCCGTAGCGATTAGGGATCAGAGGGTCGCGATCTCCTAACCCTTCCTGGTTTTTCAGCATAACCAAATCGGAATAAACCCGATCAGGGAGATAGGCTTCTCTCTCTTTCTTCAATCCCTGGCCCGCTTTTTGGTCGGTCCTCTTCCCTTCAATTCTAAGGAAGTGTTTAAGGTCCTCTTCGACAGTATATTCTCGAAGCTCCCCAACTTTAGCTTTAGCTATTTCATAAGCTCTAAGACCTGACCAGGCTCCCAATTGGATTATACACCGGTCCTTTAACCTCTTACAACTCTTCTCTAGGGTCTCGACCTGATCTTTACTTAACCACACTTTTGATTGATTTACCATTTTAACATATTACCCTATTGTAATTAGCTGTAATATGCCTTACGGTTTTTGTAAGAAGTAATAGGGAGATAGGAAGGAAGAGGACCTCATAAATCCGAAAAGTAAATATATTGTAAATCAAATGGAAGAACATGGGGGTTGTAGTGAAACCGCGGGAGAAGTCGGAAGATACTAGGGAGATGTTCTGTTCTCAGTGTGGTGAAAGGACCGAGCACGTGAAAAAAGAGGGTGGAAAAGGGGCTTTTTGGCAGTGCAAGGAGTGTCTCTCCCTGCACTGATGGGGGTCATCCATTGTACCCTGAAGATTCACAATGAAGATTAGTTAAGATGTAAAAAAGATTGTATTTTTAAAAATTGGTTTCAGAAAAATACCTTTAAACCAAAAAAATGACATAGTGACATTTAAAAAAAAGGAAAACAGAGTATTTTTTCAATAATTGGGATTATTCAAGCCAAACATCATATGATTTTATTTCCCCGGAATCCGTGTTCACACTAATGTCACGTTCTTCAATACTATTTGCAGAAATTAATAATATTTTGTCTTCTTGATAGACATTTTCTTCTGTTTCCACTTCGGCGTATACCTTCACGCTCTTAGGATTATCATATGGATTTTCAATATGTACAGTGATTCTAACCCCCCAAATCGTAGTAGCTATTTCTGAATTTATGATTTTAGTTTTTTTTATCTGTAGATCTAGAGCTGAACATTATAGAGCCAAAAATAAAACTTCCAAGCATAAGGAGAATTACAAACCCAACTAAAGCAATTAACTCATATTTGCCAATACAAATTTTACTATTATCTTTTCTTCTAGTTATTTTTTTAGATTTGCTTCCTTTTGAATCTCTATCTAATTTTTTGATTTGTTTAGGCATATCAACCCATAACATAGATTCTTTTTAACATAAATAAGATTTTGGTTCATATGATAGATTGTGTTATCTGTGAATTGATCTATTTCATATTTTATCAAATTGATTAAAAAGATGCATATATATTCTCTTCTATAACAGCTTTGGAAAAAAAGGAGTTTTTGTGACTTTTGTCTGACGGAATAACGAGTGTATTTTTTTAAACAATAAAAAGCAGAAACATCGCTTTGATTTAATTCAAATTAAAATTTTACATATCCAGAATTCAAAAGAATCAAATTGCTAACTTCGTTTTTTGTTACAAAATCCCGTCACAGATCGAAGAAAAAATTTAAATAGCATCAAACATAAAATAAGACGCTATGTCAGACGAAAGAGAAAAATTACATAGGTATGTAAATCTGATAAACCAAAAAAATTTTGATAAGTGGGCTAGAGGAGAGAGATCTTTAGCGGATCTTGTGAGAGAACATCATTTTCTAGCTTCTATGTACAAATCAAAGATAGAGACTGCGATCCACAAACATAGTCCCCATGAATTTCTTGAGATATTTGAAGAGGAACGACCAGATATAGATTTCGGTGATGAAGAGGAAGTTGAAAAGAGGATAAAAAAAGAGATGAAAGAGATAGAAAGTGCACTTTGATCAGAATAGAAACATTGATAAACCTTGGTCTGGCTAAGACCATCTAAGAAGATTCATGATCGAAGATATAGATTATCTAGTATCGGCGGTGATGTACGGTCCGTCAGACATCAAGGTAAAGAAAGTCCTCACCCATGAAAAGAAAGACCAGTACGGAGTAGGGTATCCTTTCGAAGAGACCAGGAACCAATTACTTAAAAAGATAGAAGATGGAAAATGTTACTATACTCTGGTCAAGCAGGAGGATACCTCTTTCGAATACAATGTCGGGGAAGAGATAAAGAAGATAGATATAGATTCTGAGGCATATCTGAGAACAGATGATCGAAAAGAAAAAAAGGATTATCTAGGTGGACTGCAGCGCCTTCAAGACTTACCCTATTGAATTTTTAATCAGCATAATACCCGTTAGCTTTAGGCCTTTTTCATCATTTTTTAATAGGATATGTCCAAAACTTTATTAAGTCATTCGACCGTAGGAATGGATTCGACGAAGCCACATAGAGTGCTAGATATAAAATGATAAAGAGAGTCGAGGAAAGTAGAGAAAAAGAAGAGATCCTATCTCAGATGGAACCTCTCATCGCTGAATGGTTCGACCAGAAGTTCGATTCCCTGACAGAACCGCAAGGCTACGCCATCCCTTTGATACATAATAGAAAGAACGTTCTGGTCTCTTCGCCGACGGGTTCGGGAAAAACATTGACCGCTTTTCTTTCTATCATCAACGAACTATTCAAGCTGGAGAAAAAAGACGAACTCGAAGATAAGATATACTGCGTCTACGTTTCACCGCTGAAGGCGCTGGCGAACGATATCCATAAGAACCTTGAAGAACCTTTAAAGGAGATCAGAGAACTCGCTGAAGAAAAAGACATGAAGATACCCAAGATAAAGACAGCTATCCGCTCAGGGGATACACCACAGCGGGAGAGAAGAAAGATGGTGGATGATCCTCCGCACATATTTATCACTACTCCTGAAAGTTTAGCCCTTTCACTCTCATCCCCTAAATTTAGAGAAAAATTCAAAGATGTTCAATACTTCATCAATGACGAGATACACGACATCGCTTCCTCGAAAAGAGGCGTTTATCTCTCACTCAATACTGAGCGTCTAGAGGAGCATGTGGACGGAGAGATGACTAGAATCGGTCTTTCAGCGACCCAAGCCCCGATCGAAGAGCTAGCTAAATTTTTAGGAGGTTACAAAGATGGCGAAACTCGAGAGGTTAATATAGTCGAAGTCATGGGTGAGAAGAATCTCGACCTGTCGGTGATATCACCGGTAGATGATATGACACTGTTGCCTTATGAGGTCGTCAATTCCCGGATGTATGACCGTCTTAAAGAGATGGTTGAAAGTCATCGAACCACTTTGATATTCACCAATACAAGGAGCGGAGCAGAAAACGTGGCCTATAAACTCAAGGATAGAGGTATAGAGGGAGTGGCTGCTCATCACGGGAGTCTGAGCAAAGAGACTCGAATAGAGGTCGAAGACGATCTCAAAAATGGAGATCTTAAGGCTGCTGTCTCTTCCACCTCTCTAGAATTGGGCATCGATGTAGGGTATATCGATCTTGTAGTCCAGGTCAACTCCCCGAAGACTGTTGCTAAAGGACTGCAGAGAGTTGGGAGAGCCGGACACACCATCGGGGAAACGTCTAAAGGTAGAATGATAGTATTCGACAAGGACGATCTCCTTGAATGTACAGTTCTCACTCGAAAAGCCTATCAGCACGACATAGACAGGGTCAGCATCCCAACGGATAATCTAGATGTGCTCTCCCAGGGCTTGATAGGTATGAGTATAGAACATCGATGGGACGTCGATAAAGCATATGAAATGGTAAAAAGAGCGTACTGCTATAGAGACCTACCTAAAGATGATTTCATGAACACTCTTGAATACCTCGCTGGAACTCAGTTCGAAAACGTTTATCCGAAGATATGGTACAACGAGGATGAAGGTATCTTCGGTAAAAAAGGCGGGGTCCAGATGCTCTACTATATGAACGTGGGGACCATACCTTCTGATTCCAACTATCAAGTGTATTCAGAAAAAGGCGTCCCTTTAGGAAATCTTTCAGAAAAGTTTGTAGAGAGGCTCTCAAAAGGTGACGTGTTCGTGCTCGGTAGCCATTCCTATGAATTCCTTCATACTAGAGGTACTAAAGTATTCGTCAAGGATGCCTCTGGTAAGAAACCTACGGTCCCCAGCTGGACCGGTGAGATGCTGCCTAGAAGTTATGATCTTTCCGTTGGGATAGGAGAGTTCAGAAGAAAGTTGTCTGAGAGGTTGGACGACGATGATGTAACAGAATGGTTGATGGAAGAATACAGGATAGATGAAGGTTCGGCCCAGACTATAATAAGTTATTTTAAGGAACAATTAGGAGTCATAGACGAACTCCCTACGGATAAAAAGATACTTCTAGAGGGGCATATCGGACAGGATGGAAATTATAATGTGATCTTTCACGCTTCCTACGGGAGAAAGACCAACGATACCTTATCTAGAGCTTACGCTTACAAGATATCCGATAAATTCAACTGCAGTGCGAACGTCTCCATAACGGACAACAATTTTATGATCACCACCAAGAAAAAGATACCACTTGAACAGATAGCTGGACTCCTTTCATCCGATGAAGTCGAAGGTATACTCAAAAAGAGTGTCAAGGACACAGAACTGTTCAAACAGAGGTTTCGGCACTGTGCTACGCGGGCACTGATGATACTGCGTAATTACAAGGGAAGAGAGATAGCAGTTTCGAAGCAAAAGATCAGGTCTAAAGAGATCCTAGATAGACTTCACGAGATGGAAGACTTTCCCATCATAAAAGAGACTTACAATGAGATATTGTATCAGGTACTCGACCTACAGAATGCAGAGAAGGTCTTGAAAGGTATAGATAAAGGCAAGATCGAAATACACTGTTCTGACTACTCAGAAACACCCTCCCCCTTCGCTCATGAGATTCTCATGGCCGGTATCTCCGACGTGGTTATGATGGATGACAGGAGCAGTCTGCTCAGAAAGTTCCATCAAAAGGTTTTGGAGCAGGTCATCCCTAAAGAAGAGATAGAAAAATTCAAGTTCGACAGCGAAGTGGTTGAAGAACATTTTCTAGATAAAAAGCCGCGGTTTGATTCTAAGGAGGGTATGATCGAGACTATAAGAGAACTGCAACCTATTCATGTGTTCAAAGAGAGGGGCAATAGTGTTTTCTCAAGGACCGACCGGCCTTTCGATGAGGTCAAGAGATGGTCGAAGGAACTGCTCAAAGAGGGCAAGATACAGTCGCTCTGGGTCGGCGAGACCAAATATCTGATGACTGAAGATATAGATCGATATCTTCATTCTTTAGACCAAGGAGAACAGCCACATGGCAGCTCCCCGGTGATAGAACAGCTTGAGGAAAGAGCGATGACGCCGCACGAGCTTTACGAAACTACCGATCTGAAACTGAAAGAAGTGAAGAATATATTGAGAGATATGGAGCGTAAGAGACTGATCAATAGGATCTCGAAGGTAGAGGAAGAGGGTTACAAGTTCGGACTTCTAGATAAAAAAGATACGAGACTGGAATCCGTTGAAAATATAATTTTGGACCACTTAGCTTATGAAGCTCCCCGCAGCCTTGAAGAGATAGCTTATGCATTGGATCTCTCTGAAGATATATCGTTGAAGGCCTTGAACAATCTGGTGGAACAGAATGAAGTTGTCTCCGGACGTTTGGTCATGGGAGAGGGCGACCAATACATGCTCCATGAGGATTATCATGAATTAAGATTTCCAGGTGGAGAGTACGTTTCCGATGACAAAACAAAGCGTTACAAGGCTAAGAAGCAGTTCGACGAAGTCGGGTCGATAGAGGAGTATTTTGACCTCTTTATGGAAGCAGGAACACCGTACGATATATTCTACCGGGTATCGGACTTTTCACTCGATGATTGGAAGGAGATGAGAAAAAACGGGAAGATAATTGAAGGGAGATTCGTAAGAGGTAGAGTGAGGTACGCTCTAAAGGAAGATGTTCCGGCTTTCGTAGGAGCTTATCGCAATGAAGAATTGACCGAAGTTGAAGAGAATATATTTGATCTTATCAAGAGCGGAGAAGCGAAAACCGTCAGGGAACTAAAGAAAAAGAGCGATCTTCAGAATGAGAAGGTTAGAGAAATAATCAAAAAGCTTGATAAAAACCTGTATGTGGTTAGAGAGTACACGGGTCAAGATGGATGGTCTTCTACTAACGAATATAGAGCCCTAAAAGTCGAACCGATGGAGAAAAAGAAAGCTAGAAAAAAGATCATCGAGCGCTATTTGAAGGGAAACGGACCGGCTTCATTTTCAGGTATCAGGTATTATACGGGCTTTCGGACCGACGAGATCGAAAGCATTATCTCTGAACTACTCCATAAAAAAGAGATTAAAAAACTGATCGTGGGTTCTTCTCAACAGGAGATGTATATCAGTGAAGAGGAGGTAGAGGACATCCACAAGGCTAAAGGCGGCGAATTCGATAAACTTCGTATACTTTCGAAGAAAGATCCCTACGCTAGACCTCTTTGGGCGGATATATACAGGCGCTACGGAGATGACTGGATCTATCCGTTGGTGAAGAGAGGAGAAGTCGTAGGCGGGATCGAAAAATGGGAGATGAGTGGATGCATCGAGATAAGGCACATGGACCTAGACGATGAATCGATGCTTCCTGAGGCTTTGAACTCAATCGACGAGATGATGGAATATCACAGACTCGATGGTTATGATATCATAAGGGTGAGGAACTTTCAGAACAGACCTGTGAAGGAATTGGAAGGAGACGTCCTTTCACTGTTCCAAGAGAACGGTTATGTGATGATACAGGACATGTTGGTTAAGGGGAACGTCGTTGAAGATGTATATGATGAAGATGCCATAAAGTCTTATGTCTTCAAAAGACAGAAACTTGGTGAAGAGCGATACAGAGATCCAAAGACGGCGATAAAGGCCATGAAAGGGGCCAGGTCTGACTTCGAACTGAAACCTAGAACGGACGAATTTTATTCCTTGGACTGGTTGTATCGAAGAGGAAAAGTCTTGGCCGGAAAGATGATTCCACCTTATAAGATGTACGCTCTGCCGGAACATGTAGGAGTTTACAGAAATGCAAAGGATGTCCAGCAGACCCCGGCCATGGAAGCGGTATACGAGATGATAGAAAGAAAGGAACCGGTACCGAAAAGAACGATCTACTACCAATCGCCATACAGCAGGATAAATACTAAAAAAGCTTTGGAGGAGCTGTACGAGGGCATGATGGTCACGAAGGATGTCGATGGTCGATACCTCACTACCTCTCCCGCAGATATGGATGTTAAAGATTCTAAAAAATTGGTCATCAGGTGGGTCTTTGAAAATTTCGGTGTATTTACGGCGGAGAAGCTTTCCTCCTATCTAGGTATAGATTACAGCATGAAGACGATAAGAAATATTCTATCCGAACTGGTCGAGGAAGATTTCCTATCTAAAGGATTTTTGAAGAGAGGGGATGATTCTGTGTATTGGATACTTACCGAAGGTCTTGATGTTCTTTCAGATCTGAGTTTTGACGGGAAAGGCGTGATCACCACGAAGGACAGGTTGAATCTATATTTTAGAGAAGAGATAAAAGAAAGATTCGATCTAGGTACGAGCAATGTAGTATTTGACGGACCGCGACTCGTTGCGGCCTTCGAAGCGAGTTTCAGATCCAATACATTAGATATAAAAGGATATGATGGTGATAAAAAATATCGAAAGACGATCAAGGATTGGGCTTACGATCACAACATGAGCGTGAAAAGCAGTGATAAGAAGAAGAAAAGTGTATCGGATTACGAGATAAGAAAATGGTATGAGAGGACTAGAGGTATATGATATGTCTGGTAACAGGATAATGCTTTTAGGGCTAGGGATGCAGGGCAAAGCAACCCTTTATGATCTAGTCAAAAGCGATCTGGTCTCTGATATTTTGGTTGTAGATAGGTCTTCTGATTTAGAAGATTATATTCAGAGCTTGAATTCGGATAAAGTTCAGGCTATAAGATTGGATGTTCAGGATAGCGAAAAACTCTCTGATCTGATGGGTGAGGTAGATCTGGTTATAGAACTTCTACCACCTGGGTTCTCTTTTCAGATAGCTAAATTAGCGGTGCAGAATAACGTTAGTCTAGTCAGTACGATGTATCTCCAAGATCCTCAAGACACCAACTTAGAGAAGATAAAGGCTCGGGAAAAAGCTTTAGCCGAACTCGACAAAAAAGCTAAAGAAAAAGGTATCGTTATTTTACCACAGTTCGGATTAGATCCAGGACTTGATCTCGTGCTCGCCAAACAGGCTGTGAGAGAACTCGACGAGGTGGATGAACTTTACTGCTATGGGGCAGGTCTTCCCGAGTATGATGATGCGGATAATCCTTTAAAATACAAGTTTACCTGGTCGGTAGAAGGGTTGTTGAAAACCTATAAACGGCCCGCTCGAATTCTCAAAAATGGAGAAGTCGTAGATATTCCTGGGGATGAGATATTCTCGGAAGAGAACGTTCACACACTCGACCTTGAAAAATTCGAAGGTCTCTTAGAGTGCTATCCTAATGGTGATGCTCTTAAATATGCCGAGAGATTAGATGTTAAAGAAGACCTGGAAAGCATGGGGCGATATACCTGTCGCTGGGAAGGTCATACTGATTTTTGGGAAATAATGGTAAAATGTCGGTTTTTAGATGAGGAGCCAGTAGAGGTCGGTGGAAAAAAGGTAAGTCCGATCAGATTTGTAGCAAATCATCTACAAGCACAGGACAATTTTTGGTTAAAAGATGATGAAAGGGACATGGCGATGATCAGGGTAGAAGCTCACGGTATCAAAGACGGAAAAAGAGTACGTAGAGTGTATCAGTTGATAGACAGAAGAGATCTACAGACTGGTTTTACTGCCATGCAGCGGACTGTAGGTTTTACAGCAAGTATAGGAGCACATCTGATACTCGAGGGGAAGATTAAGGGAGATGGCATTCTTTCGCCTACTGACATACATCTCTCCGAGGTTTCCAAAGAGCTCAAAGATAGAGATATAGATATTGACTCCCATATCGAGAATAGAACTTCCCATTAGAAATCGGATAAATTTTCTAAAATCCTAGAAGTAGTTTTTATACCGTTTTTAAAGTATTTCAGTACTAAATTCTCATCTGGAGAATGGTTATTCTCATCCGCGTTCGCATAAGGTACGACTATGCAATCGATATCCAATACTTCAGAAAATACATATGAAGGAAGAGAACCTCCTGCTGCAGGCTTCAGGACCGGGTCATCTTGCCAACCATACTTTACAGCGTTCATCATCGGTTCGATATAAGGAGAGTCTAAAGCCATCCTATATGGTTTCATGCTGTCATGATATATTATGTCAAGATCTACAGTCCCAGATTCATGTTTTTTCACATGCTCTGAAAATTTCTGGAATATGTCACCCGGATCCTGGTCCGCTACCAATCTCATATCTACCTTAACTTTTGCTTCAGAGGGAATTATCGTCTTTATTCCCTCGCTACCATATCCGCTCGTAAATCCTGGGATGTTCAACGTTGGATAATACATCAATTTTTCATGATAAGATTCGCCAGGACCTTCGGCAAAACCTTTGATACCCAAATCCTGTCTGATCTTACTTTCATCTAGAGGTATTCTTTGCAGAACTTCTCTATCTTCCTCCGTGATCTTCAGAATATCATCATAGAATCCATCGATCGTAATCTCGCCTTTCTCGTCTTTCATACTATCTAAAATCCGTACCAATTCCCAAGCGGGATTAGGTGCTGGACCACCAAATATGCCAGAATGTAAATCTCTATCGGCTCCTTTTGCCTGTATCTCCACGTATAGAAGTCCTCTCACCCCCAACACCACTTGGGGTCTATCAGATTCATCTATAGGACCATCTGATATGTAGGCGAGGTCTGCGTTTATATCGGATTTATTTTCTTCGATAACCTGTCTGAGGTGAGGACTCCCCATCTCCTCTTCTCCCTCTAGAAGAAGGGTAACGTTCATAGGTAAGTTCTTTTTCTCTCTCAAAGCTTCTACTGCGCAGAGATGAGCGAACCATTGACCCTTGTTGTCTCCTGCTCCCCTTGCATAAATCCGTTCTTCGCCCCCTTCCTCTCTGATATCAGGTTCAAAGGGAGGAGTCGTCCATTTTTTGGGATCTACAGGTTGAACGTCATAATGACCATATATCAGTAGAGTTGGTTGTTCGTTTTCAGGGTCGTGATCCACGAATGCTTTAGCTATGATCGAAGGCTGCCCGGAAGTTTCGATTTTATTTATCTCGTCGAACCCATATTTTTGACAGAGTCTTTGAACCAATTTCGTACATTCTTCGACTCCTTCAGAAGTAGTACTGATAGAAGGTTGAGATATTAACCTAATCAAATCGTTCAAATAACTTTCAAAATTTTCTTCAATATGCTCTTCGACCAAATTTCGGCTCATATCTAAACGATCGATAAAATAGCTACTATGAGTTTTATATATTTTCGCTCATCCTGATTTGAAGGTCAAAAGAAAAATTGTAAATAGCCTTTTACGGATTTTGAACTAAGATTGAATTAAAATTTCTAGGAGGAACTTAGATGAAAGATTTGAAGAAAGAATTTTGTTTTGAGATGCCGACAGAACTTGAATTTGGAGTCGGAAAAATTGGCACTTTAGCCGAAAAACTTGAAGAGATGAGAATAGAAAAACTCCTGATAGTAACAGATAGGGGCATAGAAAAAGCGGGTATCCTCGACAAGATAGAATCCAATTTGAGGGATATTGGTTATAAGATTTATGACAAGGTTGAACCCAATCCGAAGGACTTCCATGTAGAAGAAGGAGCCGAGATAGCTAAAGAATTTGATCCAGATGGGATGATGGCCCTCGGAGGAGGGAGCCCTATAGACTGCGCTAAAGGGATAGGAGCGTTGCTGAGCGGAGAAGATGATGATATCAGAGAATATTTTGGAAAAGACACCGTGGAAAAAGAAATCCTGCCTTTTATCGCTGTCCCAACGACAGCGGGGACCGGAAGCGAAGTGACTTTCTCCTCCGTGATCACGGATAGCGCTTCAAATAACAAAGAGAGCATCAGAAGTCCTTTTATCGCACCCGATCTGAGCATACTAGACCCTGAGCTGACTACGAGTTTGCCAAAAAATCTCACTGCTTACTCCGGAATGGATGCATTCACTCACGCCATCGAAGCCTACACTGCAAAAACAGCTACAACTCTAACCAATAACTTCGCACTAGGTTCCATGGAACTCATATTGAAGAACATCGAGAAGGCATATCAAAAACCAAAAGATATGGACTCTAGGTCGGCGATGTTATTGGGTAGTACGATAGCGGGGATCGCTTTCAATCATTCCGACGTAGCATCAGTACACTGCATGGCAGAGTCCTTGGGAGGAAAATATGACGCTCCGCACGGTCTGTGCAATTCGATCATACTTCCGTATGTTATGGAATATAATAAGGAATATTGTCTAGAGAAGTATGCTAGAGTGGCAGAACTCATGGGATACGAATATGAAACTATAGAGCAAGGAGCAATAAAATCTGTTGAAGGTATCAAAGAACTCAATGAAAAGCTAAAGATACCTTCGATAGATGAGATAGGGTTTAGGCAAAAAGATATAGAAGAACTAGCCGAGATGTCAGTGAACAATCTTTCCAACGAAAGCAATCCTAGAGAGATGAAAAAAGAAGATTACATCAGATTGTTTAGGAAAATGCGGTGAGCTCAATCTTCTTCGAACAGATAGAGATATTCTGAATAGCCCTTTTCCTCCAACTCTTCTTTAGGTATGAATTTAAGAGAGGCTGAATTCATACAGTAACGCTTTCCTGTTGGTTGAGGTCCGTCATCGAATAGGTGGCCAAGATGAGAACCCGCGTGTTTGCTTTTAACCTCTGTCCTGTTATCTAAGATGCCGCTCTCTTTTTGGGTGACAATATTATCAGGCTCTAAGGGCTTACTGAAACTCGGCCAACCACTTCCAGATTTGAAGTTATCCTTTGAACTGAATAAAACTTCACCGGAGACCACGTCAACATATATACCCTCTTTTTCATTGTCCCAGTATTCGTTCTGAAAAGCCGGTTCAGTTCCATTTTTTTGGGTGACCTCATATTGCTTTTTCGTGAGCATCTCTTTTAGTTCTTCATCCGAGGGCTTCTCATAAGATCCCTCATCTTCGCTTATTTTAGACTGCATATTTTCTCACCTCCTGATGATTTCCATTTTCTGTATAACATCTTTCTTCCTTCCTCATTTAAACCTAAATCTTTTAGATCTTCCCTTGATTTCAAGTTACCATGTCCAGAAACGTATCCGTTGGCGCGAGCGACAGCTGTGGAACTGACAAAATCTTCCATGTCAGGATATATCTGTTGATAAGCTCTGTACACCTTTTTGTTCCGACTCAGATGATACTTCTGATGATAATCTTCAGCTCGATAAAATTTTGAATAGGGCCTAATATCAGTCCTGATGTTTCCTGAATATCCTTTTTGAACCCTTTCTTTACTTTTCCTAGCTATCTTTTCCTGTTCATCATCGTGAAAGAATATGATAGACATGTATTGAGTGCTTTTTGGATTTGTGGGATCGTGGTTATTCCAGAAAATATTCAGGAGTTCCTTGTAACTTAGCCGCTCTGGATCATAATCGATCTGAACGGTTTCGGTATGACCGCCCAGGCTGTGATAGGTCGGATCTTTTTTATCGCCTCCTGAATAACCTACTTTCGTTCTGATTACTTCAGGTATAGAACCGAAAAGAGAATCCGGTCCCCAAAAGCATCCCATCGAGAAGGTTGCGGTTTTCGACTTTTTCGGTATATCTTCGTCTATTGGAGGGGTCTTCTTCATTATGAGTTCATCCGGACTATCTCCTTTACCGAATAGGTTGGTCAATGTCATGAACCAGATTGAAAATCGAGAAAACGTGTACTTACCATCGCTAGTCATCTGATCTACCTATCCCATCATATCTTTATCTTCCCCATTAAACCTTTCTGCCGGCTATATTGTCGATCAATCCGTGGGATGTCGATAGAAAAAAAATATCGTAGATGCACCTGACCTACCGATCGGAAAAGAAGGTTTTACGCATTTTATCGACTTTATTCATATCTAGTCTTTGAGAAAAAACAAAAGTTATTATAATGTTGTAAATCATCTTCACCTGAGATGATCGAGATGGACTTTGACGAGGGACTTGATCGGACTGGAACTGAATGTGCTAAGTGGGATTTTGTTGAAGAATATTTTGATAGAGATGATGTATTACCTATGTGGGTAGCTGACTCGGATTGGAAGACAAGCGATGCGATAATAGAAGCCCTTAAAGATAGAGTCGAACATGGAGTCTTCGGTTACGGAAAACCTGGAAAAGAGCACGATGAAGCCATAGTTGATTGGGTCGCGAGGAGGTATGATTGGGAAATAAAGCCTGAATGGATCGTTTATACAAATGGTATAACGCCCAGTCTCAGCGTTTCCGTAAGAACTTTTACAAATTTAGGTGATGGCATAGTTATTCAGCCGCCAGTCTATTTTCCCTTTTTTTCGGTGATAGAAAACGGCGGGGCTCGAGTTATCAAGAACGAACTGAGATATGATAGTGGTGAAAATACCTATGGTATAAATTTCGAAGATCTTGAGGAAAAATTCGAAGCCTGCGAGCCTACCATGGGGAGAGGAGACAGGTCTAGGATGATGATCCTCTGTAATCCTCACAATCCAGTAGGTAGAGTTTGGAGCGAAGAAGAACTTGAGAGGATCGGCGAATTGGCACTAGAAAATGATATCATGATCATCTCTGATGAGATCTTCTCGGATTACGTTTATGAGGGGGAACATACTCCTTTTTCCTCTCTTTCCGATGAGATCGCCCAAAATTCTATAACTATGTTCGCTCCGACAAAGACCTTCAATATAGCGGGATTGAACATAGGGATAGCTGTGATACCCAATTCCCGTTTGAGAAGAAGATTTGAAAATTCGAGAGAAAGATTGGTTAAAAAAGGAAACGTATTTGGTTTTGTGGCTCTCAAAGCAGCCTATAATAAAGGAGAAAAATGGCTGGAAGCACAGCTTGATTATTTGAAGAAGAATAAGGAGTATGCGGTGAATTTTGTCAAGGATGAGATACCAAAAGTTGAAGTGGTCGATCCGGAAGGCACGTTCTTGCTTTGGATGGATTTCAAAGAGCTCGAACTTGAACCTGAAGAATTGGATGAACTGATGTTGGACGAAGCTAAAGTGGCATTGAATAACGGAGCGTGGTTCGGCGAGAGCGGAAAAGGGTTTATGAGGTTGAATTTCGCTTGTCCTAGATCAACGCTGAAAGAAGGGCTTGAAAGGATAA
>JAGXLF010000097.1 GCA_018334835.1 Thermoplasmatota archaeon
CGTTCCGTTTCAAGAGTTTGGTCATGCAAATCTCGTGTTTATCTTTAATATCCATATGCGTCATTATCGGCACTTTGATGCCGCCGTGCCGTTGTTTTGACGGTATCTTGAAAAAGTAGTCCGCAAGATCGGATTCACAGTCTCTCAACTCGATCAGGTCTTTACGGAGAAAGACAGGGTACGCCTTACCGTCCTTCAGGTCATCTGTATCAAGATTCCGCTCAGCCTGCTGCCTGTGTGCGCTGTACACCTTATCGGCTCCTTCACCTGTATGAAGCCAGCGCTGATAGTTCGACCACATCCGTTCGAGCTGTTTCAGCTTTACGTTAGTCAATTTGACAACGGCCGATCTGACTGTCTTTTCGGCTTTCATCTCCTTGTATGTCCAGTACTCTGTAGTATTTAAATACCCGTTCGGGGGATCAGTGAAAGTGAGTTCGCTGTCTGTATCCTCTCCCTGAAAGAAGAGGCCTTAGACAGCATTTAGGTAAAAGAGGTATATAAAGCAATTAGCTTTCTATGTTGCGCTATTGTTCAACTACGAAAGTATTATATATCGGAATATGATGCGAATGATAATGCCTGATGAAAAACTTGCAAGGGCGATCAGATCCAGAAAGAGAAGGAACATATTGCAGATGCTCTGTAAGAACGAGAAGATGTCGGTTCACGAGATAGCAGAAGAACTTGATCTGACCGAATCTTCAACTTCGAAGCATCTCACGTTATTGTACGATCTTGGCCTAGTAGAGTACGAGAAGAAACCACCGGAAAAGTTCTACTTTTTGAAGATAGACGAGATAAAAGATATGTTCGAGATCTACAATCTGGTCGCTAAAAAGATGGCATAGGTGAAAAAAATGAAAGTTGTAATCATAATGGGATCGAAAAGTGATATGGATTGGTCAGAGGAAATAGCAAGCACGTTGGACGAACTGGGCGTAGAAAGTGTCATGAGGATCGCCTCAGCGCACAAAGTTCCTTCAAAAGCTCTCGACATCATAGATGAGTACAAGGACAAAGAGATAGTTTATATTACCGTAGCAGGAAGGAGCAATGCATTGAGTGGATTTGTCGATGCTCAAACAGAGAAACCGGTCATCGCATGTCCTCCTTACAGCAGTAAATTTGCAGGTGCTGATATATTCTCGAGTCTGAGGATGCCTTCCGGAGTATGTCCGATGGTCGTTTTGGGAACAGAGCAGGCAGGCCTAGCTGCGGCGAAGATGCTAGGTTTGACCGATAAAGATCTTCAGAAAAGAATTAAGGATTATCAAGAGGAAAATAGGAAGCAGATAGATAAGGACGATAAAGAGGTGAAATAAGATGGGAAGTGTAAAGGATCTTGAGATAATAGAAGAACCAACTAAAGATAAAGAAGGTATAGGTGTTTTCGAGTTCAGCGATAGATACAGCGTTTTCGACTACGGAGAGATGCCGGACGAGATAGATGGTAAGGGTGAAGCTCTATGTCTGATGGGAGCTCATAATTTCCAGGAATTGGAAAAACAAGGCATAAAAACTCACTTCCTCGGATTGGAAGATGAAAATAGGATGAAGTTCAAGCTCGTCAATGTTATCACCGATGAGGAACCCGATGAATACAAAAACATGATGGTTCCACTGGAGATAATATACAGGAACTTCCTTGGCGAGGGAAGCTCGGTCTTCAGAAGACTTGACAAAGGAAAGATAGAACCAGAAGATCTAGGTCTAGAGGGTTATCCCGAAGTGAACACAGAGTTGGATCCCCCGATTATCGACTTCAGCACGAAATTCGAGAAGTTCGACCGTTACTTCAAGAATCTAGACGAAGTCAAGGAGCACACTGGATTCGACGACAAAAAAATAGACCTCATAAAAAGGAAAGCGATCAAAGTCAATGACTTCATAAACAAAAAAGCTGAAGAACTGGGCTGGATACATCTCGACGGAAAGATGGAAGTCGCCCTCGACAGGAACGGAGAGTTGATGTTAGCCGATGTTCTAGGAACGCTGGACGAAGACAGGTTCGAGTATGATGAATTCAAATTGAGCAAGCAGATGTTGAGGAACTATTACAGAGGTGGAGAATGGCACGAAAAGATGGAAAATGCAAAAGAAGATGACCTACCTAAGGAAGAATGGCCCGAACCACCTAGACTACCAGAAAAGCTTGTTAATTTCGTATCCAATATGTACAAAGCAGCGGCGAACGCATGGACCGGTGAAAGACACTTTGAAGTGAAAGAACTAGATCGACTGATCGAAGAGGATTACCAAGAGTTGAAAGAAGAAGGTCTAGTGGATTGAAGTTTCATCCATCAAAAACCACGTACTCTTTTTTTATTTTACTTAATTGTCCCACAACTTTTATGAGTAGGAAGAGAGATTTACGTTCCAAATATTAAAATATACTATAACACCACACCAAAAGTGAGAACGATGAAAGAAGAGATGGAGGCCCTCGAGATAAGGGCGGCGGTCAATGAACTGAAGTCCTTGGAAGGAGGGTTCGTGAAGAAGATATATCAACCGAACAAGGGGGAGATACTTTTTCGTATATATGTCCCTGGAGAGGGAAAAAAGATGCTGCTCTTCAAAGTGGGTAAGGGCCTCTACCTGACTGAAGAGAGCAAAGATAACCCTATGAAACCCGGAGATTACGTCATGCTCATGAGGAAGTACACCAGCAACGCCACTATAACTAAGATCAAACAGCACGAGTTCGACAGAGTAGTTATATTCGAATTACAGAAAGAGAAGGAAAGCAGATTGATATTCGAGATTTTCGGTAAAGGAAACCTTATACTCGAAGGAGAAAAACACATTTTGGTTCCTTACCGTTCGGAATCTTGGAGTCACCGGGAGCTGAAGGAAGGATACGAATACAAATTCCCGCCATCTAGGATTCAGCCCTTCGATCTCACTGAGGAAGAAATCACTGAAATACTGGAGAACTCTGACAAGGACCTCGTGAGGACCTTGGCCGTCGAGCTCAACCTTGGCGGAAAATACGCGGAGGAGATATGCAGCCGGATCGATGTCGACAAACATACTGAAGAGTTCGTGGATCTCTCTACTAAAATAAGACGTGTTATCCAAGAGATGAGGAAGCAGATAGAAGAGGACGACTTGGAACCGCACGTGGTTAAAGAAGATGGCGAGATCATCGACGCAGTACCGTTCCCCTTAGAACAATATGAAGGTAAAAAAACTGAGATGTTCGTCACTTATAATCGTGCTTTGGACATGGCGTTCAGGACGGAAAAAAGCGAAGGAACTCCTGAAGAAAGAGAAGAAAAGTCGAGAGTTGAGAGAAAACTTGAGAGCCAAAAGAGAGCTATTAAGGAACTCAAAAAAGAGGAAGAAGAGAACAAGATAAAGGCGGAATTGATCTACCAGAACTACAGCGATTGCGAAAAGCTTCTCGACCAGATACACAGGGCGAGGAGAGAGGGAGATAGAGAGAAAATATATTCAAAAATCAGGGATCTAGACAGCGTTGTCCAGTTGAACGATTCCAACGAATATGTGGTGGTGGAACTCCAAGGTGAAAAGGATGGAGAACAATACACTAAAAATGTCAGATTGGACTTCAGAAAAGATGTGAACGAGAACGCCCAGAAGCATTACGAGAAGAGCAAAAAGAGTAAAAAGAAGATTAAAGGCGCTAAAGAGGCGATCGAAGAGACTAAAAAGGAGATCGAAGCCGGGAAAAAGAAACAAAAAGAGAGGGATAAAAAGGAACCCACCGTGGATTACTGGTTTGACCGATACAAGTGGTTCATTTCGAGCGGAGGTCATATCGTCATAGCGGGCAAGGACACAAAGACCAACGAAGAAGTTGTTAAAAAATATCTTGAGAAGTACGATCGCTACGCTCATGCTGAAGCGGGAGGTGCGCCTAGTGTCGTGATCAAAAGGGGAGAAAAGGAAGATATAGACGAAGATACACTTAAAGAAGCGTGCCAGTATTCGATAATCCACTCGAAAGAGTGGAAAAGAGGTATTAGTGCAGGTAGAGCATACTGGGTAAAACCAGACCAGGTGAGCAAGACAGCGGAAGCTGGTGAATCTCTACCCACAGGAGCTTTCGTTATCAGAGGTAAAAGGAACTTCTGTGGTAACTTACCGATGGAAGCTGTTTTGGCAGAGATAGAGTACGAGGGAAAAAAGAAGATAATGTGTGCTCCTTCACTGACTGTAGAAAATTGCGATGAAGATTTGATAAAGAAGAAAGTCACTTTCATCCCTGGTTCGAGAGACAAGAACAACTTCGCGAATGAGATGTCAGATTATTTTTCCGTACCTATAAATGAGATACAGAAGATCATCCCTCCAGG
>JAGXLF010000030.1 GCA_018334835.1 Thermoplasmatota archaeon
GTGATAACGAGCGTCAACTTTTAGTGTTATCGACCGACCACGGCAAGGTGAAGATATGGCAAATAGCAGGGATGATAGCTAGGCGTATCGTCCCCTATGTGGAAGAGGGCGAGGTCATCGAGAAGGGGGAGAGAATGGGAATGATCAGGTTCGGCTCAAAAGTTAAAGTAGAGTTCGCCGAAGACGTTGAATTTTTCGTGGAGAAGGGACAAAAAGTAAAAGCCGGAAAGACTTCGTTGGGTGAGTGGAATGAATAAAAAAACACCTTTAACAATACCGGATTTTTTGACCGTGTTGAACGCATCTATAGGTTTTCTAGCCATCACCTACATAATAGACGAAAGGCTCTGGTTAGCTTCAATACTGATCATCGTCTGCGTGGCTTTAGATGGGATAGATGGAGCACTGGCACGATATCTGAGAGTTGAACACGAACTAGGGGCTTATCTTGATTTCTTTTCAGATATCATATCCTTCTGCTTTGCCCCGGCTCTGCTGCTTTATTATACCTATTATGACGAAACGTTGGGAAGAGGATGGGAATCTCCACAGAACGCTTTAGCCACCCTAGTTCCCTTCATGATCGTTTTTCTTGGGACCATGAGATTGGCAAGGTTTGCGGACAAAAATTCCGAAGCCGTGACCTATAACGGATTACCGACCCCTTGCTTAGCTCTGATAATCATACATATTTCATACCTCGTGGGTTGGGGATCTACTGTTCTTGATTTACCTTACTATGCTTTAGGCTTAATCGGAGGATTGAGCTTACTCCTTTACACAGATATAGACTATCCCAAATTCAGAAAGAAGGAAACTCAACTAGCCGGATTGGCTTTTCTAATCCTGGCATTTGCAGGTTTTCTATCAGCGTATTTCTCTCATGATTTCAGTCAGGTGCTTCTAATTCTCACGACTTTGCTTCTCTTGGGTTACGTTTTTATCTCACCTTTCATTTTAAAAATATATGAAAGAAAGAAAAGAGAGCATGGATGAAAAGATACTAGAGGCAGAAAAATATTTCAATTGTGAAGACTCCGAGAGGATCGCCTTCGAAGTTGGGATCAAACTCGGCGCTCTTTTCCACCAGTTTGTAGGGACTCCTGTCAGTTCGAAAAACATAGAAAAACTTGAAAGTGCGATGGAAAGTACCACAGAGAGCCAGGCCTTTGTCAGAGCAGCGGAAGTAAAGATCAAGCCTGAGCAATCTTCGAACTCCGAGAGAGGTCCTTTCGATTACACCACGCTAACAGGAGACATGATAGAGGCAAAAGTAGAAGTGAAATACAAAGGGATAGAAGCTGTAGGAAAGATGGAATATATAGAAAGTATGAACTATCCCTTGATGTACCTTGAAAGTTTAAAGATGTAAGAAGATCAATATCCCAACAATTAATAAATACTTGGAATACGTTATTTATTATCCAAAAGAGGATCGATAGTAATGGCTAAAAGTCTAAAGATTGGTATAAGCGGACCTTCTGGAATTCAGAAATCAGAGACCATCAAATCCATAATAAATATGCTCGATGAGGAGGACGTATCCATCGGCGGGATGTTAACAGAACCGATCATGGAGGATAATCGTCGAGTTGGGTTTCAGGTGATGGACTGGCAGACTAGAGAAAAGGCGGTTTTCGCTCATCTAGACCTAAATTCTGAGACAGAGATAGAAGGATACGGAGTCGACCTAGACTCACTGAACGAAGTAGGTGTCAAAGCTATACGGAACGGGGCGAACGAAGAGGACGTGATTCTCGTAGACGAGATAGGAAAGATGCAGGTAGAAAGTGAAGAGTTCTATGATACAGTAAAGAAAGTATTAGAGGTAGACAAACCATTGATTCTGACTTTCGAGAAAAAATCTCGAAATCCACTTCTCCAGGAGATAAGGAGACGTGACGACGTAAGGATGTTGGAACTGACTGATGTGAATAAAGACCTGCTACCTTACAAAGTATTAGATCTGATAAAGGAAGATATCAAAGGCGGTTGAAGGTGAACTTAGTAGAGGCAAGTGAGGGCGAAGTCAAAATCAGAGTTCCGGAATTTGACGATTCCCAAGGACCAAAAGAGAAAGGAGATGGGGTTTTTTACAATCCATCTATGGAGAAGAGTAGAGATATATTTATCTCTTTTTTGAAGAGTTGGGCACAGAAGGATCTTAGCCTCCTGGACGGTATGGCCGCATCTGGTATAAGAGGTATCAGGGCTTTGAAGGAAACTCCGATATCTAAGGTCACTATGAATGATATATCCGAGGAAGCAGTCAATCTGATTAGAAAAAACGTTGAAAAAAATTCAGTGCAGGCGAACATAACTCATGAGTCGGTGGAAAAACACATCATAAAGAATAGATACGATTACGACTACATCGATATAGATCCTTTTGGTACTCCCGTCCCTTATTACCCTCTCGCTGCAAGGTGTGTTTCTCACCAGGGCGTCGTCGGAGTCAGCGCTACGGACACTGCTGTTTTAAGCGGCACTTATCCCAAGACGTGCCTAAGAAAGTATTCTTCCAAACCTGCTAACAACTGGTGCAGACACGAGAACGGTCTCAGGATACTGATAGCTTATTGTGCAAGAGAAGCCGCGAGGCACGACAGGTGGATCAGGCCTCTGCTCTCGTACTTCGAAGGGCATCATTTCCGTACTTATCTACAGATAGGTGAGGGAAAAAGGAAGGCTGACGACTGCCTTAAAAAATTGAAGCATATCCGTTTCGATGAAAGAGGTTGGAGAACTAAAAATCTGAAAGTCGAGGATTGCAGCGGACCTTTTTGGACCGGTCAACTCTTCTCTGAAAAAGTATTACAAAATATGGAGAAGATAGGAAAGCTTGATGAAGATCTGCTCGAGCAGTGGAAAAGTGAATGCAGTTTTGATCCCCTCTTTTATGATACGAATAAAATCAGCAGTACATTGAAAGTGGCTCCACCACCTATAGATGAAATAATGGAAATTTTGGAGGAAAAAGGATTCAAAACATCGAGGACTCACTTCTCGCCGACGGGTTTAAAGACCGATGCACCTTATCGAGAGTTGGAGGAGTTATTCATCGAGCTGTCGGAATAATACTCTAGAATTGAAATGAACCACCGGGCATTTGCCCAAACATTTTCCGCAGTGAACGCATTTATCAGGATCTATCTTTATGCCGTCTTCAAAAAACAATGCGTCTCTTTCACACCTGCCGACGCACACCCCACACTCGACACAATTTAGAGCTTTTTTGTGCAACCTAACGATCTCATCCCTGTCAAGTTCTTCAAACAAGGTATCCTCAACATCACACAGCGCGTTGAGAAGATTGCGTGTCCTTTCGTGTTCAAGCATATCTTCTATCGACTTTTCAACCTGCAGGTATTCAACAACCTCAGGATCTTCTTCTAAAAGTTCTTCCATATTTTCGGGTATATCTAACCATCTCCAAAGCCCCAGTTCGATCCATCTTTCAGATAAACCCTTCATCTTCGCGTACCCTTCGAGAACTTCTTCAAATCTCTCGTATTCCTGGAACTCTTCTTTGAGCTTGTCCAATTCTGCTAGATCCGAAGCTGGACAGACCCAACAACCTATCCTCTCGAAACCTTTCTCGTACCATTCGTTCCAATCGGCATCTTTGGAAAAGAGATAAAGCCAAACATGCAGAGCTGTCCAGTCCTGAATCGGAGAAGCGGAGACTTGACCTGGTACCCAAGGATTGTCCCAAGTACTGCCTTGATTCATCCTCTGATGGGACTCGTATCTCCTCTGACCGATGAAAGAAAGAACGCCGTCATCGTAATTTTCCTCTATCAACAGCGAAGTGGGGCCTAACTTACAAGTCTTGCAGCACCATCTATAATCTCTCGCAGAGGGACCAAAATAATCTACATTTTTCCAGTACCCACTTCTTGCTTCCCTTTTATTCAACGTTAGCTCGTGCTTTTGAGCTACTCTTCTCACGTTGTCGAGGGTCTCCGGCAGTTCGATCCCTGTGTCTATGAACATCAGATCAGGGTCCGTTCCAGCATCTAACAGGATATGAAGTGTAGCTAGAGAGTCCTTTCCCCCGCTGTAGGCGACGGCAACAGGAAGATCGTGTTCTTTTATTTTTCCCTTAACGAATCGCATGGCTTTATCTACCCGTTCGTTTATGTGAGGCCCATTTGCCTCTACGACTTTGTCCCAATCCGCTTCCTTTTCCTTTGGAGAATAATCCGATCCCCTCCACCTGTTTTTAACTCCTCTTCCAGAGGACGACTGGATGAGATCTGTACCTGAAAATCTAGCAGATCCTGAACAGAGTACCTCTTTTGATTCATCAACCACCACAACTTCGTCGCCCTTTTCGATAGATGTATCGGCTTCTTTGATACCGGGAGCTAGAACGCTTCCGCCGGAAAGTATCGGTTCTACTGCGCCTTCATCTACAACTACAAAACCTTTATCAGGTTTTTTCAGACCTTTCCAAGGTCTCAATATGAACTCGTAAGGGTTCTTTCCTTTCAATTTTCTCGCAGGATTGTATCTCAAAGCTCCTATAACTTCACCGTCAACAATTATCTCGTCCATCCTGTCCCTGTACGGTATGCCATTGAGCACGATAGGTTTTCCCTCTGAAATTAGTTCATAAGAATATTCCTCTCCCCACTGGTTGTCGATTGTCTTTCTGATGAGTTCGATATCTTCATCAAAGGCGGGTCTCACATCACCCGGTGGAGTGATATCCACTTTTCTAGACTCCCTACCACAATTTCCACATTCCCCTTCCTCAACAATAGGTAAGTTGCAGTTGTCACACCAATGGAGGTGCACCTTTCCAAGTCTGACCAACGGCATCTCTATCTCACTGATATGTATTGGGGAACTCTTCGATATTAAATCTTTCGTTACATTAAAAAATTCATTCAAGTTCAGTGACCTGACTCTCATCGACTTCTTTTTTGACGTCTTCCTCTACCTCCCCTTTAGCCAACCTGTCTAGTAAATCCCGGTGTCCCTCGTGTATTATCAGATGGTCGATATCCATCCTCTCGTAATCTTCGATTATCTCGTCGGCAATTACTTCCCCCTTTCTTATACGTACTTCAGTGGGTATTTCCATCTCATCAGTTATCTTCAAAACATCTTCAGTATATTCGTCTACTCTCTTTTTTTTGTTATCAACTACTGAATCGATGAAATCCTCTTTCGTCTTTTTCCCTATCCTTGTATTCACAAAATCACCCATCTTTGGTTCTTCGATCACCTTTAGGACGATTATCTTGGTTGGTCTTTCTCTTTTTATAGTTCCTCTTATCATCCTAAGAGACTTTTCAGAATAGGGCTTCTCATAGCAAGCTATCAGAAGGATACTTTCATCATCTTTTTCATTATTCCTTATTTCATTCATAGATATCCCATGATTCTACCAGTAACCGAGCAATTTCCACCAACCCAATCCTATAGACAAAAAGATAGCTAGACCGATCAAGTTTAGTATCAAACCCGGTATCAGGAAATCCTTCTGATCGAGATGACCGGTCGAGTAAACTAGGGCAGCACTAGGTGTACCTACCACGAACATGAACGCGAAGGCACTCGGAAGCGCGACAAGAAAAACTGGCAGCACATCTGGAAAATCCATCACAAGCATCGCCGATAGAGCTATAGGTAAGATAACTGCAGTTGTAGCGGCATTACTCATCACGTTAGATAAAAACGCGGTTAAAGCCGCAAAAAGAGCAAGAAGTAGGAAAGGATTATCTCCAGCCATCTCAAGAAGTGAACTAGCGATAATATTGAGTGTACCGGCTTCACTTAGAATAATAGAAAGAGAAATAGCCCCACCATATAGAAAGATAGTACCCCAAGGAAGCCTTTGAGCTATGTCATCCCAGCTGATCGTCCCCGAAAGCGCAATGACTACTGATACGAAAACCGCAATTACACCCATTCCAAATATCTGCCCCAAAACGGCCCATGCTATGAAGGCTGAAATAAGAAATCCTAAGGCTTTGCCTTCACCCATCGATAGTTTCCCCATCTCCTTTACTTCACTTCCCACTTCATCTTTTATCTTTTTCATATCGACGCCAGAAACGTCAAAGACCTTTATTAGAACAATATAAAGCACTAAAGTCATTATCAGGACCATTGGTATTGCTGCGACGAACCATTCTACGAAAGAGATATAGTTGCCGGTCTCACTGAAATATATCTCTATAGCGAGTGGATTTCTAGCGCCCCCCAGTAAGGTACCCATACTCCCGATACTGGTGGAAAAAGAAAGTCCGAGAAGACTGGCTTTTATGAAGTCGGGATTTAACTCGTTCATGTCAAATACCGAGTAAACACTCAACAAAACAGGGATAAATATCGCCGCTACACCGTGTGCGGGCATGGTCATAGATAGAAAAGATCCGATCAAGATTATACCCATCAGGAATCGCTTTGGACTCTCTCCAAATCTTTTCAAAACTTTCAGTGCTATCCTCTTGTGAAGGCCGTGTTTTTCGATGGTCAGACCCAAAATAAAAGCCCCAAGCAAGAAAAAGATGGTAGTCGAAGCGAATCCGGTAAAGGCTTGATCGGCATCAATAATGCCTAACATTACGGAAAAGGAAATCAGCAGGAACGCTGTGAACATGTATGATATCGGGGTCAATATCCAGAAGTATATCGCAAGGAATAAAAAAGCTAGGCCATAATACTGACGCGCCTGAGCTATATCAGGTGTTATGGAGTAGAAAAACAAGATGAGCAGAGCGAATATAGTCAATCCTATTACAGCCTGAACTCCATCTTGTCTCAGATACCTCATCAAATCCGGCTTTTTAGCGATAAGCCTCGATCTAAATTCACTTGTCGCACTCATGCTTTATACCCTATATATGCCCTTGCAAATATAAAAGATTTGAGATGCTATAAGGCAATTTTGAATATACTTGAATTTCGGGGAAATATACAATCGATCCTTTTTAAAACTTTTCGATGCTCCAATATCTCACTCAAGCAGAGTGATTTTTCGGGTGTTCAAACCCTTCTTTACACTTTCTGAAATGCTACCTTCGATAACTTTACCTAGAGGGCCTCTTTTCGGTTCGTGGATTATGAGATGGTCTACATCTAAATTTTCGAACTCGGCGATGATCTCATCTGCGACTTTTTCTCCTTTTCTAAGATGTACCTCAGAGGGGATGTCAAACTTTTCGATCAGATCGATAATATCTTTAGCGTATATATCCGCCTGTTCTTTTCTCTCCTCCTGGATCGATTCAAGAAAATCTTTCTTGCTCTCTACACCTATATTAGCATCGACCATCTCAGGAGGTTTTTTTTGTTCTATAGCCTTTAAAATTATTATCCTCTCGGGGTTCTCTTGTTCAATTATCTGTCTTATCACATCTAAAGACTCTTCGGTGTAACTTTCTCTGTAACTGGCAATCATTAGAGTTTCTATAGCTTCTGTCCTCTCCTGATCTTTTCTTTTCATCACTTTTTTCTTTGGCTTTTCTTCATTTTCGAGACTCTTCTTTATATTATCTACCATGGGAGATTAGACCTCCAAAACAGTCGATTCCTCCGCTTTTCCTGTGAATCGGTATTGGTAGCGGACATCTGAGAGGGTATTAGTAATATCTATTATAAAATCTTTCACGTTGAACCTCAGCGGATTTACCCGCTTTAAAAATCCGATGGGTTGAAATACCTTAGTTATCATGTAAATATGTCCGGTACAACCGGACACGGTCCTGATGGGTCCCCCTGTGATGTGGACGAGACGTCCCGAGGATGATCAGGGACCAACCCCAGGACTGGACATACCCCTGGTCAGAGTCAAGGAGGGGAGTTGGATGTACCTCACGATGAACCTACCTGTTACGGCCAGGGGACATTTAAACTTCTGGTATCATGAAAAAAACTACCAAAAAATTAGAATGCCCCAAATGTGGGAGTCAGAAGATCTTTGCAGAAACGGCCTTCATAACTGGATACAAATACCATTGTAAAGATTGTAACTATGTCGGTCCATTAGTTATAGAAAGAGATATTGAAGAAGAATAAAAGTTTCAAGCGTACATAACTTGTTTTTTGATCTTTCTTTCTGTTGAATCAGATAGTACCTTTTCAACGGCATCGAGGAAGTCTCTCTGTTCTATTTCTCTACTCCGGTCTCTCCTTATGGAAAACATCCCTGCTTCTGTACAGATAGCTTTTATGTCGGCTCCACTGGCTTCTTCTGATTCAGTCGCTAGTAAATCGAGATCTACATCTTTGGAGACGTTCATCTCCTTCATATGTATCCTAAATATATCCTTTCTCGCCTGATAATCAGGTTTCGGTGTTTCTATGATCCTGTCGAAGCGGCCTGGTCGCAGTAAGGCTTTATCTAGCAATTTTGGACGATTCGTCGCTCCTATTATTTTCACTTCTCCTAGTGGATCAAAACCATCAAGCTCGGATAAAAGCTGCATCATAGTTCTCTGTACCTCTCTATCACCAGAGGTCGCCTGTTCCTGCCTTTTCGTAGCGACTGAATCCAACTCATCGATGAATATGACTGATGGAGATTTTTCTCTCGCCATCTTGAACAATTCTCTCACCATCCTCGCCCCTTCACCAATGTATTTCTGGACGAGTTCTGATCCCACAAGTTTGATGAAAGTCGCATTCGTGCGATTGGCAACTGCCTTCGCCATCATGGTCTTACCCGTACCGGGCGGTCCGACCAAAAGAACTGCCTTTGGAGGTTCAACACCTACATCCGAGAACTTTTCAGGGTAAAGAAGCGGTTCTTCGACAGTTTCCTTTACTTCTCTTATCTGGTCCTTCAATCCGCCGATATTTTCGTAGGTAATATCGGGCTTTGTGAGAACCTCTGCACCCATTATATTCGGGTCTATTGAGGATGGTAAAACTTCCACTACTGAGAGGGTCTGTTTGTTCAAAGCCACTCTCGTCCCCGGCTTTAGATCGTTATTGGGTAAGAAATCAGCTACGTTGACGATGAAATCAGGACCCGTAGAACTTTCTATAACAGCTTTGTCTTCAGGTAAGAGTTCCTTGACCTGGCCGACCAATAGAGGGGGCTTTTTGAGTCTAGCTACTTCTTTCTTGAGTTCTTTTGTCTCTCTCTTGAGCCTCTCTAGTTCATTTCTTACGTAGTCATCTCTAGTCGATTGTGGATAATCGTCGGTTCTCTGGGCTTGTTTTTTCTGGAGTTCTTCGATCCTCTGCGTGAGTTCCTTCGATTTCCCGCTTAAATCCTCTTCGTCCAAACGACCACCGTCTATTTGTTAAATTACGACGAGGCTGTGTTATAAAGATTGTGGTGACTTCTCAAAGAAGGTCATTCTTCACTTTCCAGGTAGGAACTCAAACTTTTGACAGCGTGTTTTTTATCTTTCTCTGGGATCTCAGCTTTTTCTATATCTTCTTCCAATACTCTGATGGTATTATCGTAGACCTTTTTATCAACTGGATATGGCGTCCCGTCTTTGCCACCGTGAGCAAAACTGTATCTGACCGGGTCTTTCCAGCTCAGTTTACTACCATATATGAGGTCTGAAACCAGAGCGAGAGCTCTGATCTTTTTCGGACCCATGCCTTCAAGGCTGATCAGTTCTTCATAATTTTCTGGTTGGATCTCATACGCTCTCTCGAGGACTTCCCACCCTCTTTTAGTTAGATCCATATCAAGAACGCCATGGTGAGAAGGCATCTCTAATTTTTCGGTTTCAAAATCACTGAGTACCGTCTGCCCTCCCTCGTCTAGATACTTTCTCAGATGATCAGGGTTGTCTTTTACCAAGTCTACACTGACCTTCCGGGCGTCACGACTCTCGGTGTCGGTCATATTCAATACATTCTCTTCTTTCTGATCACAGGAAACTCCTTCGTGTGGTTCTTCCACCATCTTATCAACGCTGCTAGAAAGCCACTGATATCTGCGTGCGTATCCCGTCTCTTCTTTCATCCCCTGTTGGACCACACCCCACTCTGATTTTTCAGAAACGATAAAGCTGTGATGGTAAAGCTGATAATCGTCCTGCACGCATGAGTTATCTACCTTTGCAGAGAGTTTAGAGTTCCTAACCAGTTCATCAATTTTAGTGGGTTTTATAGAAAAAACTTCTTCCAATCTCTTTATCTCTTCGGGAGTTTTTCTGCTAGCCTTTCCCTTCCCTCCAGTTATAGCTATACCGTGTTGAAAAGGATCAACTGCCTCCTTTAGAGCACCACATGTAGTGGTGGTGGTTCCGCTGGAATGCCAGTCAAAACCGATGGTGCAGGAAAAAGCCTGAAACCAATGAGGATCAGTTATCCTTCTTAGAAACTCTTCTCGGCCGAAATCTTCGATTATGACTTCAGTGATGCCTCTGCTCAGACGGACCATCCTTTTGAACAACCATCTCGGGGCGTTCCCTCCATGAAGCGGAAGATCCGTTGTACCTTTCTTTCTCATCCAATTACCTCATTTGAAACTTAGAGTATAACATTTATCCCGTTGAAAATCTAACTCGATAAAGAAGTTATAGAACGACTAGTTATCGCTTTCTCCTTGAAATTTTTTCAGATCTCTTCTGATAGCACGGTAAAAAGCCGGGAAGTAGACTATACTCGCTAAGGTAGCTATCACACCTATAGCTACGTAGAATACCTCTGTATCACCCTGATATGGTCTTATACCTCCAATGATGAAACCCAATTCGTCAACTATCAAACCCAGACCTAAACCATACATTATAGAGCTTATACGAGCTATATTCTTGCTCCAATAATTGATAGCTAACCAGGCCGATAAAGATACCAAAACTATACCATAAGTAATGTGATGTATATGGTATCCGCCCATAACCAAGTTTCTACCGACGGTATAGGTGACCTCGGGAGTAACTGTGCCAGCGGCTTCAAAGTATATGACCCACAAACGAGCAGCGATAAAAGCGGCTAGAAATGAGACAGAAATCAAAAAAGGAGTAGATCTTCTTCTTTTGAAGACCTCTTGCTTTATCTTTTTAGGAAGATAACTAGAGACCTCTTTGTATTTTTTCTTATTTTTCTTATCGGCCATATATTCTAAATCAACATATACTGTTTTTTAGATTAAAAGCTTTCGTAATTAACAGAATACACTACGACCTCCTCTGATTTGTATACAATATGAAACTCTTTCTCATAACGCTCTAACAGAGTGCGATTCAGTGGTTCGGGATTCTGACCCGGTTCGATAGCCGCTCCTTTTTTCATCTCTTCATCCCACATTATGTAACTAACGTTATTATTTTCTAGATCCGCAATAGCTTTTGAGAAATTCTCAGAAAAATACATATCATCACCGTCTGTCCAGGTCATTTCCTGATTGCTGACGGAGAAGAGAGCTCCACTGATCCGATGGTCCGCAGCGATCTTCCCCGAGGTAGAGTGTTTCATCCAAAAAGCAGCTTCCATATCTTCTGATTCGACGCCCTCAGTAAATCCTCCCGCCATCTCTTGAGAGGGGTATGATAGAGGTATCAAAAATACGACCAATATCATTATCACCGCACCTAGGGCTAAAGTCTTTCTCTTCCTCCCTTTAGGATTGAACACCACCTCATGAAAGTGAAACACACCGATACCGAATAAAAATGATATTATCAAAAGAAAAAAAGTGAACTGCCTCATCGGCAGCAAAGAGCTGCTTTGAGATATAAACCCAACAATCATCGAAATGATGATGAAAAAAAACCATCCTATCAAAGTCGGTCCCTCTTTCAATGGTTTTATTATTTTTCTAGAAGATACAGTAAAAAGTCCAAGAAATACCATAGGTAGATAGAGCAGGATCGTAGTACCCAACTCGATGTCCCTCACAGGGAGCGTACCCAATGTCATACTGATTACAACTGGTATTATAAGAAGGAAAACGAAAGCAAAAAAAATCAGAAAAGATCTGATATCTTCTTTATGGAAATCGATAGATAAGACAATGTCAAACCTTCGTCGTATCCTTGTCAAAATTTCCAAAATAATTAGAGAAACGAAGGGAAGGAAGACTATTGTATAAGAAGTAAAGCCCAGAGTGCCTTCGATCCGTCCTTTACCAAAGGGGATCGAATAAAATATCCAATACAGGAATGTAGATACCATGAAAAATAACAACAATCGGGTCCTGAGAACGTCGAGCGGCCATTCATTTCTCCTCCATAATTTTGAAACTGCGACACCGCCGAAGAAGAAGAGTATAAGGAAATATGTCGAAAGATGATGCGTGATGATGAGTGAACCAAAGGCGATGACGATAGGAAGTACGGTCTTCTTATGTCTCTCTAAAGAAGTGATATTCAAGGAGAGTACCAAAAGCATTAAGAAAAATCCGAGTGTTTCTGGTCGAGGGTTTGAGTATCCATAGATGAGGGGAGGAAGAGTGGTGAAGAGGAATGCAGATAGTATCCCTGGTCTCCAATCATCCATTACTCGATACACAATGAGAAAAACAAAAAGCGGAGAGAGTGCAGAGATGACCACGGGAATAAACATCATCGAGCGGATCAGATCTATTCCAGAAAGAAGATGGAAACCCCCTCCAAGAATGAACATACCCGGAAAAAACGGATAGGCATTTGCCCACCCATCGATAGATAAGTAAGCTCCTCCAGTTTCCACCCACTTGTACGTGTAATAAATATACTCTCCACAATCCATGCCCCAAAGTGTGAACTCGTAAAGAGGAATAGTGCTTATAAGCAGCGAGAAACTGATTATGCCCGATAACGCGAGCCATCCCGATTTTTTCATCTATGATGATATATGGGTTAGAGTTATAATATTTTCCCGAAAGAAGCTAAAACTTTTAATCTTTGAACACCAGTATGATAAACATGGAAAGATATGCAAGGCACCTAGTATTACCTGAGATCGGTCAAGAGGGACAGACAAACATAGAAAAAGGAACTGTTGCTGTCTTCGGCCTCGGCGCATTGGGCTCCACGATAACCGACGCTTTGACTAGAGCGGGTGTAGGAGAGTTAAAGCTGATAGATAGAGATTTTGTCGAGCTATCAAACTTGAACCACCAGATCCTTTTCGACGAAGACGATTTAGGAAAAACGAAAGCGGAAGTCGCAGAAGAGAGAGTTCGAGAGATCAACTCTAAAGTTCATGTCGAGGGTAAAGTTACCAATATAGATTCTAGCAATATAGAAGAACTGATAAGTGATGTTGATCTGGTGATGGACGGGACCGATAACCTAGAAGTGAGATATCTGACCAATGATGCTTGTGTCAAACACAGGATACCTTGGATCTATACCGCCGTATTGGCAACCTACGGTATGACTAAAAATATCATCCCCGATGAGAATGCTTGTCTTCGATGTTTTTTTCCCGAGAAACCATCTGCCGGAAGTTTAGAAACCTGCGAAACAGCAGGAGTACTTTTCACGCTTCCTAGAATAATGGGTAACATCGCAGCTACCGAGGCGATAAAATATTTAACGGGAACGGAGATGAGGAAAGGTCTTTTGACATTCGATGTATGGGATCATGACTTTGAGGTCACCCAGGTGGAAAAGAGAGAGGAAAAATGCAAGGCGTGTGGTGAAAGAGATTTTCAGTTCTTGAAGAGCGAGGATGAAACCATAACCGAATTATGTGGGAGAAATTCAGTCCAGATAACGCCTGCAGAAGAAGAAAATATCGATCTAGAAGAACTAGCAGGAAGATCCAACGATGCAAAAAAGATGGGAGACAGGATGGTAAAAATCTCTACAGGGGATTATCAACTTAACGTATTCGCAGACGGTAGGGCGATAATCAAGGGTACAGAAGATCCTAAAAAAGCAAAGAGTCTTTACTCGCAATATGTAGGAAATTGATTTCAGGTGGTTATCTTTTCAAAAACTATTTTTTCTGCCCTACCAACTAGGTCTATTTTACTCACTTCTTCTTCGATCTCGCTCGGTTCACTTCCTACTCTAGGTTCTTCAGGAGTCAGCATACAGCATATAGTAGGTTGGATAGAAATTTCATAAGTACCTATCTCTCTAGCGATAGCTATCACCTCAGTTTTATCTAAACCTATCAACGGTCTGTAGATCGGAAGATCTATTGCCTTCTCGACCGAGACGAGGTTACTAAGGGTCTGGGATGCGACTTGACCCAATGACTCACCGGTCACCAAAGCTTCAGCGTTTATTTTCTTAGCCAATTCTTCACCGGCCCTGTACATCATCCTTCTACAGAGTAGACAGCGAAAGTGCTTATCACCCTTTTTCCCGATCGTTTTTTGAATATCGCCGAAACTACCTGTATAACACTCGATACTAGGATGAATGTTTTTCAATTTATGGACCAGTTCCTTCACCGTTTTGATTGTTTTCTCATCGGTAAAAGGCCGATTGTCAAGGTGAAGTAGGGTCACATCTGCACCAGCTTGTGCCATAAGATGAGCCGCCACCGGAGAGTCTATTCCTCCTGAGATGAGTACGATCACTTTGTATGACATCTACCAAAAATCTACAATGTCTTTAAAATATAAATATGTCGATGTGGTGCTCGACCAATTTCTAAGTCTCTGATAAATTTTAAGGGACAGGATTAGAGATAAATATGGCTATCAAAAATAAAGGCTCAATTTGTTTCTCCGTAAGATGTAAATACGAATATGTATTTTTAAGTGTGGAGAAATATTATGGTAGATAAGAACAAGACAACAGGATATGTTGTATTCGCCTTGGGGATCGCTCTTCTATTAGTGACATTTTATCTAGCGATCTACACTTATCTTAATCCAGAGTTCATCAAGGGATTTTCTGATCTTGTAGAAACTAGTGAGGGAGAACTAGCCCCTTTTGTTGATTTCCTGATATACCTCATCCCTGCGCTCTTTTTGTTTGCGATGGGAAGCATATGCGGAAAAATTACAAAATATGGATTTAAAATGATCAGATCACCGGAGAAAAAGACCGTAGGAAAAGTAGAGAGTGACAAAAAATCCCGTAGAACTGTCCAGACTAGAAGAACACCGCCTTCAAGGAAAAATAACACTGACCAAAAGAAAGGTGATTCCGCACAACCAAGGCCAGATAACCAGAATCAAAATGAACCAAATTGACAAGAGAGAAAAACGACAAAGCCAGAAAAATAGAACACTTATTAAATATGATATTTTCATATTATTCACAGTTCGACTGAGTGAACCTTGCCCGATAGAGGAAAAGATTTATAATACAAATCTTTCTACCAGAAAAGGATAGAATAATATGAATAGGGAATATACTCGCTTTGAAAAGGCTAGGATAATCGGTGCACGATCTATCCAGATATCTATGGGGGCGCCTACTATGCTAAAAAAAGAAGATAAAGGACCTATAGATCCGGTAGATGTTGCTATAGAGGAATTCGAAAAGGGGGTTATTCCCATAACCGTGATAAGAGAGGAAAAACAATGACCGACGAAACCGAAGAAAAAGAAGAAATGTTGGTGCCAGAAGAAACTTACTTAACTGCTGGGATACATATAGGTACACAACAGAAAGCGAAGGATATGGAGCCTTTCATCTTCAAAGTTAGAGACGACGGCCTGTTCGTTCTAGATGTAGAACAGACTGAGGAGAGGATTAGGACCCTCGCCAAGTTTTTATCTCGATACGAACCAAAACGAATCTTACTCGTCTCAGCTCGACAGTACGGAAAAAGACCTGTCGAGATGTTTTCTGATGTTGTAGGGGCTTCAAGTATAGCTGGTCGTTTCATACCCGGGACTCTTACCAATCCATCACTTGATCACTTTATCGAACCAGAGATCTTACTAGTGGTAGATCCCTCTGCTGATAGGCAGGCGGTCAAAGAGGCCGTTAATGTGGGAATCCCTATCATCGGATTGGTCGACACTAACAACATGTTGAAGAATGTAGATTTCGCTCTTCCGACAAACAACAAAGGGAGAAAATCTCTCGCACTCGTTTTCTGGTTGCTAGCTAGAGAGATGAAATTACAAAAAGGAGAGATAGACGAGAGAGACGAGTTCGATTATGAAGTGGAAGATTTCGAACAGAGTCTGTGATCACCAGACATATCTATAGATCCCCTAATCTGAATCTGTTTTTTTATAGAGTGTTAAAGCAGAAAACCCCCCGGCTCTGCCGTGGGGATGAATGCCACTTTCACCCACCCCTCCCTAATGGATACTTAAATACTCGGAGCTATATGTTCTAGGTAGAGGTTCCAGACACGGGCCTGCAGAAAGTCTAGGGAAGACCGCTTTTGCAGGCAGGGGCCGATCATGAATT
>JAGXLF010000031.1 GCA_018334835.1 Thermoplasmatota archaeon
GTTCACCCAGTCGGTAGAGATGGTAGAACCTTTCTATGACCTCTCCATCTTCCCTGTGCCAAGGTACTACAACATTTCTTTCTTCTCTTTCTAGATCCCACCTATCAAGTTCTCTAGCCCAACTCGAAACCAGTATTCTTCCACCATCATCTAATATTCTCTTCGACTCTTTCAAACTTTGAACACGCCCCTGCTTCAAATGATGTATAGTGGCTATGTAAATGATATTTTCAAAAGATTTATCTTCGAAAGGAAGATACTTTGCATCCGCTCTAAGCAACTCGACCTCTCCTTTTACCTTTCTTTTACTTATATGGAGGAGTTTCATCGAAGCGTCGATACCGTAAACATCTAGTCCTCTCTCCATCGCCTCTACAAGGTGCCGGCCATTTCCACAGCCTATGTCAAGAAGAGTGCCTTTGCAGTCCTCCAGAAACTCTATCACTTCCTTCCATGGCCTATTTCTAGTCTTATCGAAATGTTCGGCTATGGCATCGAAAGTGTTGGAGGCCCTTCTTGCATCCTTCATGGTATCACTTATAAAAGGGAACATAAGTTTTATATCCTGCGGTAGTTTAATTTATTCAAATGATTGTTTTCAGGATAGCTGTAATATTTATCATCTGTTTCGCCCTCGGATTTATAACTTATTACAGAGGGCTGTTGAATGCCGATGGTTCCATAGCGGCATTCTTCATAGGGCTCTTTATCGCACTTCAAGGGGGATTGACCTTGATCATACTTTTGCTAGTCTTCCTAGCTAGTGCTTTCCTTGCTACTAGGTACAAATTCAGCTATAAGAAAGAAAGAGGTCTAGAAGAAGGTTTTAAAGGGGAAAGAGGATGGACCAATGTATTGGCCAATGGTATAGTACCGGTAAGCGTACTTTTGCTCTACAATTCGGGCTATTTAGTAAGTTTTGGTTTTTTGAACACAAAGTTTGCTATCCCACTCTTCGTTTTAGCTATCGCCGCAGCAGCTTCGGATACACTCGCCTCCGAGATAGGTATGGCTTCAAAAAAAGTCTACCTTATTACCAACTTCAAGAGAGTTAAACCCGGTACTAATGGAGGTATATCCGCCTATGGAGAGCTTTGGGCGATGATCGGCTCAGTTTATACTTTTCTTATAGCCCAGTTCATATTTTATTTTGTCGATATGACAACCTTCTCACCTAGAATCCTGTTATTTGGATCATTTATAGGATTTTTGAGCTGCCAGGTCGACAGCGTTTTAGGAGCCACTTTAGAAAGAAGAGGGTTGCTTAACAAATCCCTGGTCAATCTGCTAGCTATTTCTATTTCAGTAACCATATTTGGAGGTTTAATATATGTCTGGTAAGATATTGATGTTGATATTAGACGGTATAGGTGACAGATCAGTGAAGGAATTGGAAGGAAAAACACCACTCGAAGCGGCAGAAACACCTAATCTAAATAGATTCGCTAAGGAGGGAGAGAACGGACTGATGGATACTATCGCACCCGGAATAAGACCGGGTAGCGATACCGGACACCTTTCTCTATTAGGTTACGACCCATACGAAGCTTACACCGGTAGAGGTCCGTTCGAAGCTGCGGGTATCGGCATGGATTTGGGTCCCCAAGATGTAGCCTTCAGGTGCAATTTTGCCACGTTAGAAGACGGAAAAATAGTCGATAGGAGAGCCGGAAGGATAAAAGAAGGTACTGAAGAGTTAGCTGAAGCCGTACGAGATATAGACCTAGATGTCGATTTCAAATTCGAGAAAGCTGTTGAGCATAGAGCCGTTTTAGTACTGAAAGGTGAAGCACTCGGCGGTGGCGTGAACGATATCGATCCGCACGAAACCGGCACTGGATATCACGAGGCTACTCCTCTAGAAAATTCTAAAGAAAACAAAAGAACTGCAAGGATACTCAATAAATTCGTGAGAAAATCTATCGATGTTTTGTCAGATCATCCGATTAACAAGAAGAGAGAGAAGGAAGGAAAACTTCCTGCAAATGTGATACTGCCAAGAGGGGGTGGAAAAGTTCCAGAACTAGAAGATATTCAAACCAAACATGATCTCAACGCGGGTGCTATCGCCGGTATACCCCTTGTAAGAGGGGTTTGTTCTCTAAGCGGGATGGATGTCATCGAAGTTGAGGGGGCTACTGGAGGATTGGATACAGATCTAGATTCGATAATAGATGCTATCATCGAAGGTTTTGAAGATAACGAGTTCATATTGGCTAATATCAAGGGACCTGATCTATCCGGGCATGATGGGAAGGCTAAAGATAAGATAGATTTTATAGAGAAGATAGACTCATCAGTAGGTAAATTAAGAGAGTTAGAAGAAACGTATATAGCGATAACCGGAGATCATTCAACCCCAGTAACCGTAATGGAGCATAGCGGCGATCCCCTACCCCTAACGATATGGGGTGAAGATGTTAGAACTGATGATGTCGATGAATTCAATGAGAGAGCCTGTAGCAACGGTGGTATCAACAGGATCAGTGGTGGAGATCTGTTGAATATACTCAAAGATCTCGCTGATCTGACGGAAAAGTTCGGTGCCTAGCGTTTATAACCTATATCTTGTAAAAATTCCCTTCTCCATTCTTTATCTTCTTTATCCTCGACACTAACGGTAGGCTGACCGTCTATTACTCCCATTATGCCTCTTCCACTTTCCGTATCGGCAACGATAACCTCCAACGGATTAGCTGTAGCACAATATATCCTGCACACTTCCGGAACATTTTTCAGCGATCCCATCACATTTATCGGAAAGCAGTCTTTCATCATCAATATGAAGAAATGTCCAGCATTTATCTTCTCAGCATTTTTCACTGCCATATCTTTGAGACCTTCATCTGTCCCGTCATACCTGATCAACCTATCACCAGAGGCTTCGCAAAAAGCGAGACCGAATTTTATATCCGGTACTGAAGTCGTCATCGCTTCATAGATATCTTCGACGGTCTTTATGAAATGGCTTTGACCTATTATCACGTTCGTCTCTTCTTCCTTTTCTACCTTTACTCTCTCCAATTCCATATTAAATCAACTCCTGTTTTAATATCCGGAAAGGATTAAATAGATTTAACGTTTTCTCAAACATTTTATTTAATCCGGTTCTCCCTCATCATCATACATCTCATCTTCAGGCTCTTTTATCCAACCACACCTATCGCATTCCTTTTTACCCTCCAAAAGATGTCCGCATTCAGGGCAATAGTCTTCCAATTCTTCTTCCTTTTCTTCCAATCCCTCTGTACTCTCAACAACGCTCCTATCCATTCGTTTTTTCAGCCATAGAAGACCCATCCCTAGTAGAAAAATAATGGAGGTTGACAAACTCTGTTGTAGCGTGACCATCACCAATGCCGTCTTCCTCTCTAGAGTTATAGGACCAAAGCCTAAAGAAGTTCTCTCCCATGAAAAATCTCCTTCTTCTACAGGGACATCTTTTTTCAACGAAAAATAATGATTGAAAAGCCTCTCATCATCCACTTCTACTTCCGCATAATATTCCACCCAGCCGTTTTTCCCTTCAGTATCATTCACTCTTGTCATATTGTATCCTTTATAGTCTTCTCCCCCAAATCCTATAGTTCCAGTTAAGGAAATATTGGCATAAATAGTGTAATTCGATTCTTGGACAAAGGTCTTATTCAATTCTATTGTCATGTTGAAGGTTTTACTGGTATCACCATAGGTCGGTTCGATCGTTCCATTTCGAAGGTTTCCCTGTTCGGATTGAAGTTGGGTAGATGACTGATCAAAAAGGAGAACAGTATGGTAAGAACCCATTGTGAAGGAGATGAGTATGATCGCCGCGATACCTACGACCAGCAATTTCCTTAAATTGTTCTCATCGTACAACTTATAAGGCACGAGGATGGCTAAGATAGGTAATAAAATTTGCATCAAACAAAAACCAGGATTAAAGAAAATGAGCCAAAAAGAGGCAAGAAATACAGTCAGTATATAAACTGGAATTGCATAACGAGATCTTCTCACTTTTCTCGTCCATAGGTTTATTTTACCCAATAAGGATTTTTTTTCACTCTGTTCCATCTCTCAAACCAACTCGATAAATTATAATATTAGAGCTTAATAATCTTTTGGCAGTTCAGTTATCTCGGTCGATTTTCTTCCCAGATTTATATACTTCCTCGACTAGATTGACACCGAACCTGTAGGGGATGTGCATATGATTGGGCACATCTAGTATCAAAAAATCGGCTCTTTTGCCTTCCTGTAAAACGCCGATGTCTTTTCTGTCTAACGCTCTCGCCGCATTGACCGTAGAGGCTGTTAAGGCTTCGCTTGGAGTCATCTTCATCTGAAGGCAGGCTAGAGTGATTATCATCTGCATCGATTCTGTCCAGCAGTTGGGATTCAAATCGGTTGCCAGGGCTACAGGCATGCCTTTTTCTATCATCTTCCTTGCAGGAGAATACTCATCTTCCATCAGCATAAAAGGGGTTCCCGGTAGGAGTATGCCAATTGTCCCTGCTTCGGCCATCCTCTCTATGTCACTATCACTTGTCTTGACAAGGTGTTCCGCTGATATAGCTCCTACCTCAGAGGCCATCTTACTGCATCCTATATTCTCTATCTCGTCTGCATGGACCTTTACTTTTAATCCTAGGACTTTAGCTTTTTTCAGTAATTTTTGGCTTTCTTCTGCATCAAAAACTCCTTTTTCACAGAAAACATCGCAGAATTCGGCTAATCCTTTTTCCTTTACTTTAGGAAGTACTTCTCTAACACAGTAATCGATATATTCTTTAGTATTATCAAACTCAGGAGGTAATGAATGTGCACCAAGATAGGTTGGAACCACGTCTATAGGATGTTCATCTGACATATCTTTTATTACTTCTAAACTTTTGATTTCATTTTCTAGGTCCAATCCATAACCACTTTTAGCTTCGGCTGTGGTCGTCCCGTATTCTAACATTTTGTCCATTCTTTTCCTCATCGCCTCTTTTAGTTCTTCTTTGGAGGCACTTCTTGTTGCTTTTACGGTTCTCGATATCCCACCACCAGCCTCTAGGATTTCCATATAAGTTTTTCCCCTAATCTTCATGATGAGCTCGTCTTCTCTAGAACCTGCATAAACAAGATGGGTATGTGGATCAACAAATCCTGGTATCACAGTTTTACCTGAAGCATCTACTATTTTTTCTGCATCATACTTCTTTTCGATTTCCTTTGTATTTCCGACATCTAAAATTTTATCTTCATCAACAGCTAGAGCACCATCTTCTATAAGTCCAGTATTCTTCATTTCCTCTCCGACTCTAGCTCTCCTTGGCCCTCTCATAGTGTGTAATTCTGAACAATTTTTAACTATCAGCTCAATCGACATGTTTAATCACCATTAGATATGAATATAAGACATTTATTGATTTTAATTCAAGTTAATAATAAAAATAAAATAGAAAATTTTATATTAAATCAAGCCATAATCTTAGTATTTAGGAGAGAAAAAATGAAAAAAATATTTACCTACATTTTGACCCTTTTTTTATTTACGTCTACCATAACCTTCGTTGGAACTGAAAATACCTCTGCATTGGAAGAACATAACCCCATAAGAATAGACAGCGATACTGAATTCGCAACCATGGCATCAAATAATAATTGGGCTGGTTCTGGAAATTCATCTGATCCATACATAATTGAGGATTATGAAATAGATGGGAATGGTTCTGAGGATTGCTTCTATATTGGAAATACGACAGTCCATTTTGTTTTCAAAAATAATTATTTTCATAATTCTAGCGAAGGGTTGTCGTTAGCGGGATTATTTCTGAACAATGTCACACACGGGATTATCGAGAATAACACATTAGCAGGTAACGATAGGGGTATAAGATTGAACAATTCAGATGAGAATGTCCTCAGATACAACAATATTACTGGCAATTCAGTTGGTTTATTCTTGGACGAGTCTAATAACAACACAATCAATGATAACAATGTGTACAATAATTCATTTCAGGGCATATGGCTGCACGCAGAAAACGATTTTAATGAGGTGATAGGAAATAAGCTAGTTGGAAATTCTGATGGATTTGTGGCTGGTGTTTGGAATGAAGGTGGATCAGAACATAATCTGATCAAAAATAACAAAATCTTAAACAATTCTGATGAAGGTATATACATGGGCTTTCAAAGCAGTAATAATGAGATTTTGTTAAATTATCTTTACAACAACACTATAGGCCTCAAGCAACATAAGGTAAATAATCATATACACAATAATACCATTGAAAATAATACGGATGACGGTATTCAGTTGAGAGGTTCTGACCACAATCTTATCGAATATAACAATATAGCGAACAATTCCAGGAGAGGTATTTGGTTCTGGGGATCGAATGATAATAAAATTCGTAAAAATAATTTAATGAATAATTCAGAAGGGGCTTATAGCAGTTCTGACGGCGGTAATCTTGCATCGAACAATTCGATAATAGATAATCATATATCTAAAAATACCGAAGGGGTGGTATTCTGGGATGACAGTTCAGATAGCATTATAAGAGATAATCATATTGTAAATAACTCGGATTACGGTATCTGGATGAGGGATGCCAGTATAAACAATACGATAGAGAATAATGAGATAATAGGTGGATCAACAGCGATTTACCTTCAGGAGTCCCATGACTGTCAGCTAATCGGTAATGTATTGAACGGTAGTACATCCCGCGGTATATACCTCTATAGAACTAATGGGACAACGATAAGGGACAACGAGGTCTTCAATATAGATGACTCTATTCACGATTCTGGTATATACCTTAGAAATCTTTGTACGGATAATCTGATATTAGAGAACTTCATACATGACAACCAATATGGGATATATCTAGAATCTCAAACCACTGGTACACCTCAAGATAATACGATACAGGCAAATACAATTAAACGAAATGTGAATGGTATACGTTCTTATGGAACCAAACTGAACACGATAAAAGGTAATGATTTCGAATATAACAACCGCAGTATCTATCTCTGTCTTACAAACCAAACTCAGATATTAGATAACTACATCTACGGGTTACAGGACTACTCTTCTCATGTTTATTACGGCATGTATCTGCTCGAATCGCACCAGAACGTTGGGGATGGTAATAAAATATATAATAATACAAGAGGAATTTATATCGACCAGTCTACGGACAATAGAATAGAGGGGAATGAGCTCTCGAATAACAAAAGAGGTCTATACATTTATAGAGACAGTGAGCACAACATAGTGAAGAAAAACTACATACTAAACAATACAGATTATGGGTTATACATTTCCGACTCTTCAAACAATTCTGCATATCTTAACAACTTCATTAGAAATAACTATAATGCGATGGATGTTTCTGGAGGGAATATCTACAACGACTCCAGCTTAGGTAACTACTGGGATGACTATACAGGAAGTGATTCGGACGGAGATGGGATAGGAGACGATCCTTACGACATTCCAGGAGGTATGTGTACGGATTATTATCCACTATGGGACATATACGAAGACGGTATATATTGGGTAGAAGAAGGTGGAACGGGAGAGGGAAAGATAGAAGGAAGTCCAGCAGGAAATCTCTCTCACGTCGTGGATAACTACGACCTTACAAACGCTACGGTCAACGTGAAAGCCGGTGAGTACAACGAAACGGTAGAAAACTATCCACTTACAGTGGATGAAGAGAACGTGACCTTCAACGCCCTGAACGGGACGGACGAAACCTTTTTGGTAGGTGCCGGCAGCGGCCTATGTTATGACGTAGACGCTTCTTTTGTTTCGATAAATAATTTTACGATCACCAATTTCTCCACCCCTATTTTTATCCAAAACGCTGATAATATGGTGGCGAAGGACAACAGATTGGTCGAGAACAGCGCCAACGGCATCTATGCCCAAAACTCACAATATAACACCATGACCGGTAATCATTTCTCAGACAATTCTGGTGAGGATATATACCTGTCTCAGATTTACGATACCCAGGTGAAAAACAACGAATTCTACCATTCTGGCGATGAATCTATCTATCTGAGATATAGCAGTTATAATATGATTAAGAACAATGTAGTAGGTGATACCAATATGGGTGGTATTTACCTTGAACACAGTTCAAAGAACCAGATTAGAGATAATACAGTATCTAACAGTTCTATGGGTATTTATCTCAAAGATGATAGTATAAAAAATTATATTGGTGAGAATTCGATTAACAATAATGGTCAAGCTAGTATATGGATTGACAGTACTGGTAATAATACCATCAATAATAATATTATTTCAGAAAGTTATGCCGGTATCTATATAATTAGTGGCGATAACAACACTATTACAATGAATTCAGTTGAAAACAGTAGTTTTCAAGGAATACGTATTGATGGCAGTGACAATAATATTGTTGATAATAATGTAGTAAGAAATTCTACTAACTATAATGGAATATGGGTCAAATCTGATAAGAGTGTAGTCTCCCATAATTTTGTGTATAATTGTAATTACGGTATTACGTTGTATTCAACAACTAACTCAACAGCACATAATAACACAGTAGAGTCAAACCAGATGAAAGGTATACGTTTGGACAAATCTGATCACAATGAAGTAAATGATAATACAGTTACTGACAACGAAGATGGGATTTACCTATCAGATTCACAATTCAATATTATATTTGGAAATACTGCAGAAGAGAATGTAAATCATGGAATTTTCCTTAATGGTGTTTCTGAAAATGAGGTATCAAGCAATACAGTCAATTCAAACCAAATAAATGGTATATACCTGGATGATGCGGATAACAATACATTGTCTACAAATACTGTTAATACAAACGAAGAAAACGGAATCTACATCGAAGAATCTAATAACGTTACTATTTCATATAATAATTTAGACTCAAACAATTATTCAGCTATTGTTCTAGAGAAGTGTGAAGAAAATTCCCTTTCTAACAATGTAATGACAAATAATGGAATAAGGATAAGAGGATACCAACTCTTATATTGGAATACACATTCCATCATATCTTCTAACGAAGTGAATGGTAAACCAGTTGAGTATATAAAAGATCAAGACGGCGGATCAGTTTCAAATGATGCTGGCCAGGTTATATTGGTTAACTCTAGTTATATCGATGTTGAAGGTCAGGATCTATCTTCAGCATCTATTGGGTTACAGATCGCTTTTTCAGATAATAACACACTATCAGGAAGTACATTATCGGATAATTCATTGTATGGGGTATATCTTTTTGAATCTCAGGATAATTTATTATCAGATAATAGTATGTCATCTAATGATATCGGTATTTACTTCCACCTATCGAATGATAATATAGTCAGAAACGGTACGATAAGCAATAGTGAAGATATCGGTATCGATACAATTAACAGCAATGAAAACAATATATACCACAATAATTTTGAGAGCAATTCTAGACATGTACGTGATAACTACAATAATATCTATGATGATGGTTATCCCTCTGGGGGTAATTACTGGGATACTTATGACGGGGAAGACAGATATTCTGGACCTGATCAAGATCTACCTGGAAGAGATGGAATAGGAGATTCAAGTTATTCGATTGGAACTAATGCTGATAATTATCCTCTCATGGAATCATGGCCATTGGATGACACACCACCTGTGATCTCCTCAGTCGAAGTCACAGATATATCTACAACATCAGTAACTATTACCTGGGATACAGATGAAGACAGTGACAGTATGGTCAACTTTTCTATAAATTCTGATCTCTCTGATTATTCTTCAATATATCAATATGAGTTTGTTACTTCTCATTTGATAGAGATAGAAGGATTAGAAAGTAACACTACCTACTATTCTGAAGTACTATCAAATGATACCGTAGGGAATAAGGTAAAAGCAGATAATGATGGTAGTTATTACTCATTTACCACCGCTTCAATTCCACTTCTTGAAATAACAGATATGACTTCTGGAGAACCGACCACCGGTGATAGTTTCACATTGGAGATGGATGTTAACGAGGAGTCAAGGGTATCAGAAGTTTTCTTCAGATGGGGTTTCGACGGATCGATTAGCTATAATGAATCTGTAAGTTCTTCAACAGATACATGGTCAAAAACAATAAATGTACCTAGTGATGCAATAAATCTTAGCTACTCATTCCATGTTAGATATGATTCCACGAAATGGACATCTACAGATGTAATTGAGATAGATGTAATAGATAACGATGCACCAGTTATTTCTATGCAGGTTCCTAATGCAGTTCAGGTTAACAATACTGCTGATTTCTCAGGAAGTGATTCCTACGATAATATAGGTATAGTAAACTATACTTGGGAGATAGAAGAGATCGGAGAGTTCTTATATGGTTCAACACAGAGTTATATATTTAATATGACTGGTAATTATACTATTAAATTGACTATATCTGATGAAGCTGAAAATGAAGCTTCCTCAACTAGAAATATAAGGGTTTTATCTTACACACCTAGTGTAGTTGAAGGATCGGTGGTCGATTCTGAGAGTAATCCGATAGAAGGTGCTACGATTTATTTTGATTCTGGAGAAAATATTACTACAGAATCAGATGGTAGATTTTCAACAGAAGTAACTTCTGGGAATAGAACTTTAACCGTTGTGAAGACTGGTTATAGAAATTATACTAAGGAAATATTTGTTGAAAACGAAACAACAATAGACATTGGAACGATAATCCTTAATGAATCTGTTATAGTAATTAATTACGAACCAGCAGGAGATGAAGTACCAGTAGAGTCGACAATAGAGATTCAATACTCGGATAATATAATGTCTGCGGAGGTTAAGGTGAGCGGTTTATCAGGTGAAACAGAATATTCCGGTACTAATGTTACTTTTGCTCCGTTGAATCAAATGGAATATGATACGACGTATACAGTCTATGTTAACGCTACAGACATGAACGGTAACAAAATAGATACATTTACTTGGAGTTTCACTACAAAGTCAGAGGATGTGTTTCCATCAGTTATAGATTACCAACCAGTTGGAAGTGAGGTCCCAATTGATTCGATTATTGAAATCCAATATTCTGATGACATTATGTCTGTAGAGATTAAAGTTACTGATTTATCAGGGGAAGTAAAACATTCTGATGCCAACGTTACTTTTACTCCATTAGATCCGATGGAATATGATACAACTTACACAGTATACGTTAACGCAACGGATATGGACGGTAATAACTTAGATATGTTTACCTGGAGTTTTACAACTGAATCACAAGATCAGAAAGAATATGGATATGTGGAAGGAAGAATAACTGACGCCGATAACAACTCTTTGAGCGGTGCAACTGTTTTATTTGATTCTGGTGAAGTGTTCACCACAGATCAAAGTGGATTTTTCAGTGGTCAGGTAGAAGCTGGTAGTAGAGAGATTACTATCACCTTAAATAACTATGAGAACTTTACTGATTCTTTTTATATAGAAAAAGATCAATCTAAAGATTTTGGAAATATAGTCATGCAAGAAATAGATTCTAGTGAAGATGAAGACGAGGATAGTGATTCCGATTTGACAGGAATAGGTAGTAGTCTAAAAGACAATATGCTCTATATGATATTAGCATTGCTGATTGTCATCGTTTTAGTTATTTTCATACTGAGGAAAAGCAGTAAGCCAGTTAAAGAGGAAGAGGAACTTATAGAGTACAAGGAAGAAGAATCTACTGAATTAGAAGAGATTGATGAAGAGGAAATAAATATTGATCCTAAAGAAGAAGGAGATATGAATTCAGAACTACAAAATGAACACTCTGAAGATCTTGATGTAGAGAAAGATGGAGATCTGTTGGAAAAGGAGAATCAAGGATAAACTAGAGTTTATAATAAATAATACCAGATGAACACAATCACTCCAATTATGATAGCTATGATAGCCCATATCTGGCCTATCGTTATCAGGAGATACAGCTTGGCCTTCTTTTCAGGAGTATCGAAATATTTTTCTATCAATTCTTTCAGCCTATCACCGGCTGTTCAAGATTCTTCTTCCATCATAGATTTTATCTTCTTTCTTCTGAAGAAATCTTCCCTCTCTCTCTCCTCTAATTGTCTCTCTATATATTTTATGGTGGCTTCAAGTTTAGGGATGTAATTGTACTCTAAAGAATTCACTCTCCGCTTAGCCTTTTCGATCTCCTCCGATAATCTATTCAACTTGCCTTCAACCTCCGCTAATTCTAGGGCTATTTCCAAAGCTTCTCGGAATTTTTCAACTGCCTCATCCAGTCTAACAGATGTGTCCGCATAACCATAGAACTTTTCTTCAGAAACCTCTGGATGTAGTTTCGGGACCTCGACCCCCATTATATTGTCTGAATCGATTTCTAATCCTTCCATCTTCTTGGCACCATCAGCTATCGACTCTATATCTCCGGTTCCCATCACCATCTGAGCCTCGATCAGACGATCAAAGCTCTTTTCTAGAATATCCTCCAACTCATCTCTAAGCTCTCTTCTTTTGTCAACGATCTTGAAAAATTCGTTTATAAGGGCGTCCTTCTTCTCGCTCAACAAGTCGTGCCCGTTCTCAGCAAGTACTTTCCTTTTCCTTATCCGGAGGAGTTCCATACGGGTGGGTTTCACGTCTTCGAGTCTTTCGGCCATCGTTCCAATTGAGGATGGAAAGAGGTATTATATATTTTCGCCCTTCTGCCTTTCTTTCTGCTGATTAAAATGTGTAAACAGGTCTATCATATCAATCCTTATGATCATCTAATATCTCAAGAACCTGTTTAGTCTCCGGGACTAGATCCTTACTATCCAATTCTTCCTCTAACCTGTCTAAATCGATAAATCTAGCTCTTTTGAATTCGACCGGCGACAACTCTATTTTTTCCGGGTCTACTTCCACTTTGTATAACCTGACATTTTCTTTTTCCTCTTTAATCTCTTTTGTGAAGGAACCTATTTTTTCGTAAGCACCGACAAAACCTATCTCTTCTTCCATCTCCTTTTCCAAAGCATCATCGTAGCTGAGGCCTGAAGTCACGTGTCCACCTAAAACTACGCTCCAGTGAGCCGGATAAAATCTTTTGTTTTCACTACGTTGGGTCATCAGAAGCTTACCGCTGTGATTGAACACGAAGAACATCACACTCCTGTGTCTCAACCCTTTGTCATGGGCTTCTTTTCTAGTTTTCACATCTATTATTTCATCCTCTTCATTCACTATGTCAAGTTTCTCGCTCATGATAATGCCTATCAGGTAGTGATATGAAAAATTTGTTTGTATCATAATGCAAATCTTTAAGTAATTTGTTAAATTCCCATTTTTTGATGAAGAAAGGCCAGGAAGAGGAGAAATTTGGATTTAAATCTATTATCTCCGATCTGAAGGTCGTGCTCAAATATAGAGAATTGCTGATACTTTGCTTTGCTATATTTGTCAGTATGATCGGTTTCGGCCTAGTCATGCCGTTCCTGCCTGTCTATGCTGAGACCTATGGAGCTACGGATACTCTGATAGGTTGGATGATGGCCGTTTTTGCGGTAGTCCGCTTGTTCTTTTCACCGGTAGGAGGATGGTTGGCGGATAAGATAGGTAGAAAACCCCTCATGGTATTCGGCATGTTCCTCTATACTGTAGTTATGTTCATGTTCGGACTTGCGAACACACTGCCTGAGCTTTTCATCTATAGAGGGGCTCAAGGCGCAGCTTCAGGTCTGGTATGGCCAGTAGCGATGGCTTACATAGGGGACGTGGTGAGGGAAGAAGATCGTGGTAAGGCGATGGGTTTATACACGCTGACGTTCGCCACCGGAAACGCCGTAGGACCTATGCTTGGCGGACTGATCGCGGGCAACTTCGGTTTGTCAGTACCCTTTTTCTTCACTTCCGGCCTCGCTCTGACAAGCGGTTTACTACTACTGTTCGGTCTGAAAGAGTCATTCGAAGGTGAAATGCAAAGAAGGGGAGAAAAAGTGAAAAGAATGACGCGGATAAAGAACGTTCTTACAAAACCCATGGGTTATCTTAAAAGTATCACCCCACATCCAGTTACGTTCTTAGGGATCTCTATCGGTTCTTTTACGGTATTTTTGGGCTTAGCGGTATTATATCCAATGCTCCCCATCTATGGTAAGAATTTGTTAGACCTGAGTGTGACCCAGATCGGTTATATATTCACTATAATAGGAGCGGTTCAAGTCGTATTTATGTTCCCATCTGGAACCTTGGCAGATAGAATCGGTAAAAAGAAGATGATAGTTTCTGGATCGCTCATGGCATCGATCTTCATAGGTGCAATAATATTTGCTATAGGGTATTATACCTTGGCTTTTATCGTCATACTTTACACGATCGGTCGTTCTTTAGCTAGACCCTCCATCCCTGCGCTCGTTACCTCTCTGACACCAAAACAGAATCGTGGAAAGGGGATGGGAATCTACACTTTCTTTCAGAATATGGCGTGGGCCGCAGGGTCATTCGTCAGCGGTATGATATCAGACGCATTTGGAAGAAAGTATCCCTTCATATTCGCCTTTTTCGTCGGAATCTTGGGAACGGTAATAATCTACTACTTTGTGACGGAACCGGAAGTCGAAGAGTCGGGATGATTCAAACTTTTTCATTCTCTCTTTTAGAATAATATTTTATCCCAAATTCTTCGAAGTCTAGATGCTCGAAAAATTTCATAGCATCAGGGTTATCAGGTTCTATCAGGGCAGCCCATATCTTGAATCCTTTCTGCTCGAATACTCGCTCTAGTTCTTCGACTAGTTTTCTTCCTATCCCCCGACCTCGATAGTCCTCTGCTACCGCTAACCGATTGATCCATCCTTTCCTTCCGTCGTCGGTACCAAAAATGATACCTATCAGATTTTTATCAACATACGCACCTATCCAGTATTCTGGCTGCTCCTCGAGTTCCTCTTCGATATTTTCTTTAGTGTCTCTGCCCTCCGGCTTGTAGGGAAGTCCTGCTTCATCCCAAAGTTCGATGATCTTTTCGTACTCCTCTATCGAGGGGGTTCTCAATTCCACCGTCATGGAAGAGTTTTAGCCTACAAATCTTTAATATATCCTTCGTTCTTTTCTTCTCTCTGTAGAGGAATATAGATGAAAAAAGAAGAAACAATACCTTTACTCTATGATCATCATTCACATGTGAGCGGCCGTGCAGCTTACCTGGATTGTGTCGATCTCTCCGAAGTGGAAGAGAAGGAGAAAGCTCTTTCACTGATGAGGGAAAATTGTTCTAAAGAAAAACTAAACGTGGTTAAAGGGTGGAACGATTCATACTATTCCTTCGATATCGAAGAAGTCGAGAAGATGCCTCCAGTGTTTATCTGGAATGTATCGGGACATGGACTCACATTTAATGAGAAAGCTGAAAAGAGATTCAAAGAAAAATTTGAAAAACCAAGAATGGTCAAAAAGATGAAAGATCCTGAGTGGGTCGAAAAGAACTTGATGAAAGTCTCCAAGATCATGATGAAGATCGAAGGAATAACTGGGAAAAAAATCCAAAATACTTACGATTTCCTCTTAGAGAGAGGGATCTACAGAACTGATGACATGCTCTTACCTTCAGAAGAAACTCTAGAAATTGTTAAAGACCTAGAATATCAAGAAAGAACAAAATTTTGGGCCGATGTCGAAACTTTCTATGAGCTGAGTGAGGAGACTAGGAAAGAGATCGAAGGAGTAAAGCTTTTCGCGGACGGTGCTCTAGGCCCGAAGACCGCAGCAATGAACGGCAGATACCTTGACGGAAATGATGGTGTGCTAATCTACGAAAGAGATGAATTGAAAGATACATTCGAGATTATCGAGAAAGACAAGGTTTCTATCCACGCTATAGGAGACAGAGCTATAGATATGGTGGTAGGAACTCTAGCTGAAATGGAAAAGGAAGGTTTAGAACTACCAGAAACACGGATCGAGCATGCCCAATTCATAAGTGAAGAAACTGCGAAAGAAGCCAAAAGTCTAGACATTAAACTCAGCATGCAGCCCAATTTTAGTATAGATTCGGTCAACTACTCAGATAGGTTGTCAAAGAAGTATCTCGAGAGTAATAATCCATTTAGGATGTTGATCGATAAGGTCGGTTTTGTTCCTGGAAAAGATCTTCTCTTCGGTTCCGATGGTCTGCCCTACGGAGTCAAAGAAGCGCTAGAGAACTCTTTATTTCCTAATTATGAGA
>JAGXLF010000006.1:0-35210 GCA_018334835.1 Thermoplasmatota archaeon
TTACGAGGTTCAGCACTCAATGGCCTTTTACCATAAGCACGGCTTAGTGGGCTAGCAACCATATCATCTGCTGTTCCATCTTCAGTCCTCTCGGACAAAAGATGTCCCTTTCAGGAGAGTTAGGTCAACTTTACACCCTGTCTTTTCAGGGCTAACTCCCGCCTGTTCTGCAGGAAATCTCTGATTTCCGAAGGAAAGATGGAAACTTCGTTTCCTGCGCTTCTTGACTTGATGTAAGACACCAACGAAACAGGACTTATCCTCAAACAGGATATACCTGTTCTCGGAAGGCATCTATACAAAAGGATTGAAGTTATTTATAATTGTGCTGAGGGGGTGAGTGAAAGTGGAATCAAAGCAATTCATCTACGGGCTAGAAACCCATAGGGTTCTTGCTCACCCCTTTCTAAAAATATTGAGCTGATGGGTTTTTCCTCTAAATCATCCTTCTCGAGTCAAAACCCTCTATAATCTGTACGACCGATCTTTTCATCAACAGATCTACAGAAGACCTGATAGTCTTCCTCTCCACCCATAAACATAGTAATGACTATAATACTATAGACTGTAGTTTTTTGAAAACTAAGCAAATATCATTCCTGAAAGTCTAGACACTCCTCGTATCTCGATGAGAGTATCCAAAAGACACTTCTTATGTGTATGATAAACAGAAAGAAAGTATTAATAGTTGCACAGAGAAGATTCAATATAACGATGGTAACGATGAAAGAAGAACTGTTTGAAGAGTCGATGAGTGCCTGTAAGGCAGTGGCAGAAAGAGTCGATGAGATAGATGAAGAACTCTCATCTATCGAGATAAAGATGATGGTCGAAGAGGAGCTTGGGTATGGTCTAGACAAAGAGCAGATGCTCGTCTTGGCACTCACTTTCAAACATATCGACAACCTATTCGAAAAGGCTGGGAAAAACACTGCATCGAAGATGATATACAGATGATATCAAATATCATTTTTAGGAAATAATAGGCCGGCTATCATCGGAAGACAGCCGGATTTATCAAAAAATCACTTCACTTATGATGTTTTGGTGTGAGCACCGTATCTACGAAGTGTATGATCCCGTTTGATGCTTCGACGTCGGGTTTTATCACTTTCGAGTCGTTGACTCGTACACCGTTGGATGTGTCGATGGTTATGTCCTCTCCATTCATCGAAGTGGCTTTCTTCATCTTGGCGATGTCTTTTGATGTGTATTTGCCCCGGACCGTATGATAGTTGATCGTGTTTGCCAATTCATCTGGGTTCTCTAATAGATCATTCAGCTGATCGCTGGGTATCTTATTGAAAGCGTCGTTAGTCGGTGCAAAGATAGTATAAGACCCTTTTCCTTCTTTTAACTCACTGAGATCCACATTCTCTAAAACATCCCATAATTTCTTCAATTCACCTTCGTCTCTCAAAGTATCTATTATATTCTTCATTTTTTTCACCTCCTTTTATACTCAAATATATGAAATGGTTTAGCTAGTATATACGGGTTTCTATGAGTATTAAATATATTATTAGTTTAATGTATATTCTTGTCTCATACTAATATGGGAATCCAATCTAGAGAAATTTATTCTATCTATAACGAAATACCTAAACATAGTTACGCTTTATATGGAATAATATGTGCAGGAGAGTACCGCTGAAAGAATTTTTTCTTTCTCAGTCTTGACAATTCTTGATATACTGAAAGAACGATACGACCTTGACTCTCCTATCAGAAATAAACTGTCTTCTTACTATCTAGAAAGGGCTTTAATGCTCAGTCTAGAGGAAGAAAAAACGATAAAGGACCTGAAAAAAGAAGTTGAGTTTCCATCTCACCAGATCTACAATAAACTAAGGAAACTTGAAGATGAAGGTAAAATAGAGGTCGATAGGGAATATAAGCTCAATAAATATAAAACGAAATAAGATCTATCAAAGTCCTCTATCGGTTCAATAACCCCGCAATCTAAAGTTCATCTAAACCACACAAACTACTAATCACCCTTCACCTCTGTCCAAACAGGTATCATCGATGAAGAAATTATACTTCGGTATCGAAGACGAAGACGGGGATATCCCGGGAAACGTATTTGAAGAAGGTGAGTTGATATCTTCGGTCTTGATACCATCCGAAGACCTATCGGACAGAGAAAAACCTGGAGAGGTAAAGATCAATGAAGACATGGAAGATAATCCTCTAGAAGATGCGACCGAGATCGACCCGTCAGAATATCTAGTCAAACGGTGGGATGACGGAAAAGCCAAGCGGATATACTCTGGGATGATAGGATCTCTAGCAGACGAATGGAAGGAGGTAGACTTCATAGAGATCTACGGGGACGGAAAGATATATGCTGATGAAGAAAAAGTCAAGGGTGATTTCACCACAACTCACGACTCTACAGTTCTGATAAAAGATGTTCAGGATATAGCCGAAAGAACAGACCGGGAACTCGAGAAGGAATATTTTCACTGCATACACTGCGGTAAAGAGATCAGGTCTTACAGAGCTATAGAAGATGCGTTACCCGATGATTGGGTCATAGATCCCGATGAGACCGATAAGGAGAGCTATATGGAGAGAAGAGATGACGGTTCTGTAGTATTGAAAGGGATATGTCCTGAGTGTGAAAAAAAGGAAAGGGATGAAAACCAGAAGCGAAGTTAAGTACCTATAATAGATAAAAAACGTTCTATGACTCGCGAGGATGATCTGAGTCGTCCGTCACAGTTCCTCTTTCAACTCTCTAAAAAATTCATCTTTAGCTTCTTTCTCAAACCACGGATAATGTCCACATCTATCCAAAATTATGAATTTGAAATCTTCTAGCACCTCGGAAAGTGGAGTCTTAACGCCCTCAGCTGGATGATGATCGTAGTCTCCATGGAAAGCCACAACAGAACAATCTACGGACCGACTTTTCTTCAAAAGCTCACCGCTCCTCCTCAACTTCTCTGCCTCACGCCATACCTTTTCATTCACCTCTCCGATGACCTCCACGTCGTATTCTCTAGAGATTGTCAGGTCATAAGAACTAGCTTCCATTATCAGCTTGCCGTATTCCTTCATCACTCTATCTCTCTCATCTTTCCTATTTTTAAGTTCAAGGTATCTCTTTTTCTGAGCACTGTCCATGTGCTCTAAAAGAGACTCTTTCATACCTTCCACATATTCATCTTCAAAAGGAGGGCTCGATATCATGATTATTTTATCCACTCTTTGTGAGTGCGCTGCGAATATCCAGGCGAGCCATGCCCCCCAGGAATGGCCGATCAAAGTCACAGTCTTATCGCAGAATCTTTCTGTCACCTCTCTCAGCCAATCAAGTTGTCCTGCGATAGAAACTTGATCGAGAAAGGGTTCGATCACACTGTTCTCCTCCGAAAGTTCCTCGGCTAGAGGACCCGCATCGCCTAGAGCTCCAGGTCCACCGTGTATAACCACTACATCATACGGCGGATCACCATATCTTCTAGATCTGCTCATTTCACTCCGATCATATGTAAGGTGAGAAACGATAAATTCTTTTCCCGTTTTAAAGACTCGACTGATTTGAATTTCGTTTGGGTGAGAAATCCTAGATGGCACGTACTGTGTCCGGGAGAGACGTTCCTAAGAGCTAGGGAAGACATAGGTGTAATATAGAACTATCCTCATCTCACTCTAATGTACAGTGAAAACGATTTGATCCCCAAGAAGTACGCTGTGACATTGACGCTAGAGCCAGAGAGCGGAGAGTTAGAAGCTGAAACTGTTTTGACTCTTAATGTTAGATCAGACACGTCTATCGAATTCGATCTGCACGAAATTTTTGAAATAAATTCTCTTAGGATCGACGGCTCCACGGTGGATCATTCAACAGAGGATAACGAACCCACCCCCGTAAATCCAGCGTCTAAAAAAGTGAAGATCGCAGACGGGTGGAAAGGAAACAAAGAAGAAACTGTAGAAGTTAAGATCTCTTACAGTGGAAAACTTAAGGATATCCCGGAGTTCGAGACAATGGAGGATCAGAAGATAGGTCTTGACGACAGGATAACAGAAGATCATATAGAACTCGCTTGTTACTCAACATGGTATCCATATTTCGGTTTCGGATATGACTTCGATATCGACCTCAAATTGGATCTGCCTTCTCATCTTATCTCCGTCTGTTCGGGCAGAAAGGTCAGTTCTAAGAAGGAAGGCGAAAGACGGATAGAAAGGTGGAAGGCAAGTAAAGATAATGACATCGTCGTGGTGGCCTCCCCTGATTTCAAAAGGCGTACTATAGATGGTCCCTTCGGTGAGTTCTCAGTTTACTATACCCGATTACCGGAAGATTTCGTAAAAAAAGAGATGGAGGAGATAAGTCAGGCTATACAACTCTACCAGGATATACTCGGTAGATCACATATCTCCGGTACCGAGTTTAAAAATGTTTATTCACCGAAAGAGAAAGGGCAGGGTGCTTTCTCTCGAAGGGGGATGATAGTTTATTCAGAAGGATATATATTGGAACAATTGGAAGAAGATCCGGAGATGTCTATATTTAAATGGAACGCCCACGAGATAGCTCACTTTTGGTGGAATATAGGCTCGGGTCAGAGTGATTGGATCAATGAGGCTTTTGCTGAATATTTTTCCACTCTTGCACTCGAAGAGATCATATCTGAAGATAAGCTCGAAGAATACATCGAAAAGTACGAGGAATTCGTGAGGGAACTTCCCGAAGATGCACCCTCGATCTCAGAAGTCGAGCCGTACAACAGCGGAGATAACTACACGATCAGGTACTACAAAGCACCTCTCATGCTCCATGAATTGAGATATAAGATGGGAAAAAAAGAGTTCATTAGGAGCTCAAAAGACTTCTACGATAAATACAAAGATACAGGTGTGAAAACATCCGACTTTAAATCATTTTGGAGTGAGAGATTGGAAGAAAAAAACTTGACAAATACACTTGAAGGATGGCTCACTTCTAAAGGTGGACTACCTGATGACGCGGGTGCCGAATGATTCTTAACGAATCTTATAAAGGTCGTCGATCTATATTTAAATAAATACTTCTTTGTAAGGGGAAAGGTTACTAGTCTAACGATGACTTAAAGACCACAATAAAAAACGGGCTTATCATCGTGTTTACAAAGATGGTTTGAAAGATTCATGGCCCAGTAAATCGACATCTGTATGATCGCGGCAATAAACATAATAGAGTTATTCCTTAGACCACATATCAGAGTAAATGACCTGTATCAGAAATCTTCAATATCTATCCATCTTCTGTCTCAAATAAGTATATATATCTCTAAGGTCATTTTTCCTACAGGGTGGATATGATGGATGAAGATCGATGGGAAGACATGGATCAGGAATACGAAGGAGTATCGACCTCTTCTTTCAAAAGACATATCGAGTGGAAGACCATCATTTCCATCATAACCGGCTTCGGTTGGTTGATATTTCTAGTTATCTGGCTCTTCTTCTACGCTTCAGACCATACCGTCTACCAGAATTTAGGAGTTATACTTGCTTCTATGATGGCCCTTTTCTTAGTCAACGGAACCGCATGGTCGGCAATGGGTAGAGGGAGCAAGTGGAGATCGGCTTTCACATCGATAACGGGCTTCATACTGGGCATCTTCCTGGTAATCTGGCTGTTCTACTATGCATCTGACTATACCCTCCTTGAAAATATAGGTGTATTCTTGATTTCGGTTCTGATCGTCGGGGCTTTGAACAGCTTGATATGGATCCCCAAGAGTTCCTCAGTGGGTTGGAGAGCTGCGGTATCTGCGGTGTCCGGTATAGGATGGATCATATTTTTGGTATACTGGTTATTCGTGTTGAGTTCAGCCTATAATATCTATCAGAACATAGCGATATTCATCGTATCGATATTGGTCCTAGGTATGATCAACACGATCACATGGGTCACCTGGGGACTGCAGAAAGCATTTTGAGCAGACCAACACTTCTCCGACCTGATCAACTTATCAACTCTTCGATCTCATCACGAGAGAACGGTCCTCCGTGCGCTGCGTAGAACCGTCTGATCTTCACATCAGAACTAAGCAGTTTTTTCAAGCTCCTCCCCGCTTCTTCTAAATCATAGGCGAAGATCGGTCTGCCGGGTTTTGAAGATGATAATATACCGCCCATCACTAGGTCACCGACCACGGCTTCACCGTTCTCCAACACGATAGAGATCGAACCGGGCGTGTGACCAGGAGTATGGATCACACTACCTTCTAATCCCAGCTCAGAAAGGTCGAAACGATCACCTACTAATATATCCGGCTCTACTCCCTCACCTTCACCGCTGCCAAATAGGGAAAGGAAAAGTGAGAGTATCCTTCCTTTCAAACAGGTAGGAGGAGCGTCCAAAAAATCACCCTCTGCGATGTTCTGAACCTCCATTTCGTGAACTACTACTCGGGCTCCTGTCTTTTCCTTCAATTGTGGAAGAGAACCTGCATGATCGGGATGAGCATGGGTGATGATTATGGAATCTATATCGTCTGGTTTCAAACCTTCCTCTCCAACCCTTTCCAATATATCGTCAGCGAGTCCTGGGTTTCCCGTATCCACCAGGATGTTCTTTTCACCTTTTATCAGGAATACCTTGACCGATCTCAAACTGATAGGGATTATCTCCGTCTCATTTTCCATCGACCTTTTTGTCTCCGAAATCATGTCATCCCCTCGATCAACTTTTTGTCTCATAGACCGAGCTGTCAACTCGACCATTCAGACCAGGGAAAAAACATATTTTTGATCATTTTAAATCTTCCGATAGAACTCACCTTGTCTTTCAATTATAACTCATCCTCCGCTATTTCCTCAAAAAAAGCCCTCTTAGAGCTTCACTTCAGAGTTTTTAGTATTGTCAATGGCCACGGCATTAGCTATCTATTACAAATAAAGAAATAGTTGACCCCAAAAATCTTTTTTATTACCCAATCAACGTTTCCATTTATACTCCCGGCATTCCGGACAGTAATAAGATCCGGCTCCTTCCTTGTATACTAATTCGGTTCCACACTTTCCACACTTCTTTTCCCTACCAAATATACGAGAAAATATACCTCCATCATCCTCCGTAGTTTTATCTTCGACCGAGTACTTTTCGGTAGCGGTTTTTCTTTTATCCCTCTCTTCGACACTCTCTGACTCTTCCCAATCTATCTTTTTTGTGGGTTTTCTGAAGATGTGTCCGAACATACCCCAGAAAAGAAAGATCAGAACCCCCGGGAGTATACTTGCCCAACAGACCAGTACTGAAGGTGAGAAGTAGTTAGTCAATACAAAATAGATGAATATAGGGAATCCTAGTAAGAACAAAAGCCAATAAAGCGCACCTTTTCTTCTCAATATATCTCCCCTCTTAGAGATAGTAGAACTCTATTTTTCTGTGGATACATCTCACAACCCAGATTATTTATTATGCTTAGTAGTTATAAAGATTATCCCCTTTCTCCTAGTTGTACTAATAAGTTACTAAAATACTTCCCACCACTAGTTTAACTTCCACTATTGTTTCAATGCTCTGCTGTATCATCCTCTCTTTTGTATGCCATATTATCAATATTAAGTCTTTTACTAAATCATCGAACCTAAGCTAACAAAAGTATTTGTTGGAAAGTTTATAATATCCGGACCTGTTAAAACTCCTTACGAGTAATAGACGAAATTGAGTTTTGCGATCTGCATATCATCGATAGATATAAAAATTTTGGAGGAAAAAACATGAGTGGATCATCTAAAAAAGATAAGAAGTATCCAAAAACTAAGCACGAGGATGTTGAAGAGGAATTACACGGTGTCAATATCACAGATCCTTACCGCTGGCTGGAAGAAGATAGTGAAGAAGTCCAAGAGTGGACGGAGGAACAGAACGAGTACACTGAAGAGATCCTTGACGATTCTATACTAGGAACTCTCCGTCCTCATCTCGAACTGGTAGTGGAACATGAAGAGTACGGTACACCGGTGGTTAGAGGAGATAGATACTTTCAGCTCCTCAGCGAACCCGACGAAGATCAGAGAAAGTTGGTAGTTCGAGAAGAACCAGACGGAGAATATCGCATTTTAGCTGATCCCAATGAATTCGAAGGCGTGGTTTCCCTGGATTGGTTCGTTCCCAGCCCCGACGGAGACCTGATCGTTTACGGGAAGAGCGAGGGTGGGACGGAACAGTATGACCTGACGGTCTTAGATGTAGAAGATGATTCAGAGGTCATGAAGATACCCGATGTAGGTCGATGTGGAGAACAAACTGTCGCTTGGCTAGACGACGGTTTCTATTATCAGAAAACGGATCCTGAAGATCAACTGGATAAAGAACTCAGATATGCGGAGATAGATGGAAAGGATCATCTTATCACGGACGATCTGCCCCGCAAGAAGTGGCCTATCCTCTTCACAGACCAAGAGACGGACACGACTCTGGTAGGTATAGGTGAATTAGGTGGTGAGACAGAATTGTATCTTCTAAAAGACGGTCTCACCCGAATCTTACCCGAACTAGAGGCCTCAATTAAGCTTCTCCTTCACAGAGGAAGATGTTATCTCCTTACGGATCACGAAACATCTCGATGGAAAGTTCTTTCGTGTCCTATCGAGGAACTCGAAGATATTACGACAGATGAACTCGATACGACCATACCGGAAACTGAAAAAGTTTTGATGAATATCGTTCCTGCTAAAGACAGGCTCGTAGTTCACAGTTTAAACGATGCCGTCTCATCTATATCGATCCATTCTCTAAATGGAGAACATCTGAAAGAGATAGACCTGCCTTTAGCCGGCATCCCAAGAGGAGAACTCACGGGAAATGACAAAACACGGGAAGCTTATACGATCCTACAAAGTTTTGATCGTCCACCAGAGGTCATCCAGATAAATGCAGATTCTTACCAGTGGAACACCATCGATTCGGTCCAAATACCGGGCGATTTACCGGACCTGACTGTCGATCGTATCTGGGTCGGATCTACCGACGGAAAAGAAGTTCCAGCCTTCATAACGCACAGAGCCGATATTGAACCAAATAAATCTCCTACAGTACTTTACGGCTACGGTGGATTCAGGATTCCTCTCACACCTGATTTCAAAGCAGTAAGATTACCCTTCTTAGAAGCCGGCGGGGTTTGGGTGCAGGCCTGCCTCCGCGGAGGTCTCGAATTCGGTGAAGAGTGGCACGAGGAGGGCATGCGCGAAAACAAGCAGCAGGTCTTCGACGACTATTACTCCGTTGCTGAACATCTTATCCGATCTGGCATCAGCAGCGAAGACCAACTTGCCGCATGGGGCGGCTCAAATGGAGGATTACTAGTCGCTACAGCGATCACGCAAAGACCTGAACTCTTCGCAGGTGCAATATGCGCAGTACCTCTCACAGATATGCTGCGCTTCCATCGAACGTTATTAGGGGCTACATGGACCAAAGAATACGGTTCCCCTGAGGATGTGAAAACCTTCAAAGCGTTGAAAGAGTACTCTCCATATCATAATATAGAAAAGAGAACTTATCCGCCCACGCTGATCAGAACGGCGGTAGGCGACACGAGAGTAGACCCAGCTCATGCACGCAAGTTCGCCGCCCGTTTACAGAAAAATCAAACGGACGATGCGCCTATCTGTCTTTGGACGGAAATCGATACCGGTCACGGATTAGGAAAACCGACATCGATGATAGTCGAGCAGTCGCTGCACGAGTTCGGTTTCCTCTTCAAATATCTTGATATCGATGTCAGCACTCTAGATTGAGTTATTGAAAAGCCTAGGTGATCCTGATCGATGAGTATCTTTTCAACCACTTCGATACGTCTCTTTCAAGGATAATATTTCGCCTTTAAGTAAGTTTATCTTTTTCGATATCATAAAGGCATCATAGATATTGAATGCCCACAACCATGCGATAAATAAGAGTGCATGTAACGGCTCTAACAAGATGCCAAATCCATAATACGTCATATGAAGGTAGAAAAAAGCGATAGACTCGACGAGTATCATAATAGCTCCTTTAGTGTATTGGCCGTTATAGATCTGCCCGATGCCAGGGAATACCACCGACCCAAGAACGGCTTTGATAGTACTTTTTTCTGTATTCGAAGGAGAGATCCCTTCTTGATAAGCGAAATTAGGCACACTCGAATACGCATCATATATGAAGTAAGCCCATAGAAGTGCTATGAGTATTATCGGTAGAAATATGTAGGATCCACTTATATAGTTAAGAATATAGTGATGAGATATGACTCCTAGGAATAGGAAGATAAGCGATTTTTCAAGTTGATCGTTGTGTAGTTGACCGATCCCTGGAAAAAGAGCGGTGCCGATAGCTGCAGCAATCTTGTTTTTTCTATTTTTCAAGATGTGCCCGTACGATTTACCAAATTCCAACCCACAATTCGGGCATTCCTTCGTCTTGCTAGTTATCTTTTCTGAGCAACCGGGACAGATATATTTATCTCTATTCTCCAATCTCGAAGATACACCGTCGATGAAGATCTCTTGAACTCTACCTCCTTCAGGCATCAATATTTATAGGTTCCGCTAATTATAAAGATTTTTCCCATCGATAAAATTGAGATCATGGATGTTTTTCCCTTATCCCTCTCTAATAGCTTCAAGGAATACTTCTATTGTTCACAAATCGATAAGCTTTTAATGTACTTTCTACCATGTAGCTAGGAACTGATAAAAATGAAATTCAGAACTCTCTTTATGGCTCATACACCAGAGGCTGAAAAAGAAGAACATAAAGCCAAGATCGAAACCGAGAAGTACGTGTTGTACGTGAACCTTGTCAGAGGTCAAGAGGAAGCCCTGAAGACTGCTGAGGAATATGCTGAGAAAGAAGGTATCCAGTCCATAATACTTTGCCCAGGATTCACACATGAAGATGTGGCCGAGATCTCAGAGGCTCTCGATGATGTTGGTGTGACCGTTGCAAGAGGAGACGGCCCTAGTGGAAGAATAGCTAAAGAAGCTATGCAGAAAGCGGGATGGTTTGAGTAATTATCGGTGATTTCTAGCTTAAGATTTGCTCTCTCAATAAAGGAGACTTTTTCACGACCTGTAAATCTGCTCTACAAACACGATCTAGACCCTCCCGCTGAAAGTGAGTGTTTTTCACGTTAAAGCCGAAGGTTTCTTCGATTGTTGAATTGGAAAGAGGGATAGGATAGTTTTGAGGAAGTCTTCACGATTATATTCTTCCCGAGCACTTCGCCACCGTCAGGCCTGAACCGACAGATGTGCATCCCCGTCCAAAAACTAATACAATCTTACAGGTCTAAAAAACAAGAAAAGAAAGGCTAAGGGATTTTTTATGTTTGCCTAGTGCTTGTTCGAATCACTTACTCAGCGTGATTTCTATGGAAGAAACGTTCACAGTACCTCCTTCATCTCTATCCAGCTCTTCCGTATCTGTGGTTATATCAGTTATCTCTGCATCCTCTACGAAACGTTGTCTGGTTATCTCCGCCACGTCTACGGCTTTGCTTATCGCTCTTCCTCTCGCCTTGATGCAGATCTCATCAGTGTCATTGAACTGCATCATGACGGCCTGTACGTAGTTCATCGTTTCTTTACTACCGATAAAGACAGTATTCTCATCGTCCATGTTCATCATCTCTTTTTTTGTTCATTCCTAGTGTTTAGGGGTTAATACGGACAGCCATATTAACTGTTTTGGTTTTAAAGAGGCTGTCTACTTTATAGTGATTTTTGACTTTTGAGGTGATTATGAGATCTAGGAGGTAAGTCTGGCAAATATTTTCCTCCTTATCAAATCTACGCTATCACTAAATTATTGACACACTCTATTTTTCCTAACATATTTATAGCAAGCGATCAATAAGATATTTTGAAAGCGAGGGAGTAACATGACAAGAAAGATCCTCGTCCTCATTATCATCCTCTCTCTAATAATAGGCGGGACGCTGGTAGCGGTTAGAAGTGAGAGAGTCGATGGTGGAGAGGATGTGAGAAAAAACTTCGATAGTGAACCTGAATTAGGAGGATTAGCAGACTCAGCATGGCCAAGTTTTGGAAGGGATAAAAAGAATACAGGTTTGAGCCCTTACGATACAAGTCATATTGATGGAGCAGAAAAATGGAATTTTGAAACAGGAGAACCGGTCCGATCTTCACCATCCATAGGAGATGATGGAACGATTTACGTTGGCTCTGTAGATAACAATTTTTACGCTATAAACCCGAATGGTACTGAGAAATGGAGCTTCGAAACGGGAGATAATATACAATCTTCACCAGCTATAGGCGATGATGGCACGATATATTTCGGTTCAAATGACAACAATCTATATGCACTTAATCCCAATGGAACCGAAAAATGGAATTTCACTACTGAGGATTTCGTTAAATCTTCACCTACGATAGGTGACGACGGTACGGTTTATTTCGCTTCCAACGATAATCATCTATATGCCTTAAATCCCAACGGAACCAAGAAATGGAGTTTCAATCCCATATACGATTGTGATCATTCACCAGCCATAGGAGATGATGGAACGATATATTTTGGTTCAGGTCTTGAGGAGCCAGAATTATTTGCAATACATCCAAATGGTACCGAGAAATGGAGCTTTGATCCAGACTTTGGCGGTACTATGACCTCTTCACCTACTATAGCGGATGATGGCACGATCTACTATGGGTCTGTTGATGAAAACCTTTATGCTGTTACCCCAAATGGGACGGAGAAGTGGAATTTTAAAACCGAAGGTTCTGTAAGATCATCACCAGCGATAGATTCGAACGGTACCATCTACTTCGGCTCAGATGACAAAAATCTGTACGCATTGAATCCAAATGGGACAGAGAAGTGGAATTTTGAAACTGACTGGTACTTCCGTTCTCCCCCAGCTATCGGATCCGATGGTACTATTTATGTCGGCTGCTACGATGACAATCTATACGCATTGAATCCAAATGGAACAGAGAAATGGAGCTTTGAAACTGAATTTCATATAGGTGTTTCTCCAGCTATAGGTGAAGATGGAACTATTTACGTCGGTTCCTTTGACAACAACCTGTATGCGATCGGTCCAGAAGAATATGACTTGCTATTTTTAATAGAAGACCAAGATGGCGATCCTATCGAAAATGCTACCGTGGAAGTAAGTTTTAACTCATATGCCATGGAAAATATTACCGACGCAAATGGCGAAGCGTTGTTCGAAGACCTAGAGCCTGAGACCTATGAATATGAGGTCACCCACGATAACTACGAGACTGAAAACGGTGAAGTTGAGATAGTGGACAAAGATGTTAAAGAAACTGTAGTCATGGAAGAAACAGTGATGACTTACGATCTGACTTTCGAAGTAGAGGACGAAGATGGCGATCCTATCGAAAATGCTACCGTGGAAGTAAGTTTTAACTCATATGCCATGGAAAATACCACCGACGCAAATGGCGAAGCGTTGTTCGAAGACCTAGAGCCTGAGACCTATGAATATGAGGTCACCCACGATAACTACGAGACTGAAAACGGTGAAGTTGAAATAATAGATCAAGAGAAAACTGAGACAGTCATAATGGAAGAGAAGGATGGTGATGATGGTGGAATACCAGGATTCACTACGATGCTCTTACTACTGGCTTCCGTCATCGCTGTAGCTATCTACCGGAAGAAAAGTAGAAAATAAGGAACAGATTAGATTCAACTGTAGCAACGAGAGATAAAAACCATTTCACCCTTCATTTTTCCTCCTCAATAGGAGGATTGGGTTAACAAGAAACCTGCGGAAAGAAGTGTATTGAACCGTAATGATGATGGACCCGTCAGAATCGAAGATTCTAACTTACCACTAATCGGAGATTAGTGGACCCAGCGGGACGAACAAATCGTTTACGATTTGTGAGCTGCTGGGATCTAAGATTCCAGCTAGTTTTCAAATCCCGTGCAGGGACATCGAGTGAAACGAGATGGACCCAGCGGGATTTGAACCCGCGGCCTTCACCTTGCAAGGGTGACGATCTTCCAACTGATCTATGGGCCCAGACGAGTATCTGGAGTGAAGGACGCATAGAGTTGAGGAATCTTCTTTGGTTCCTCTGTGATCTATGGGCCCTGAGCGAATATTTGCGAGTGTAAGAACAAAGTGTATCCTTTCCTCTCAATCTTACCTATAAGCTCTGTTAAAAAATTTCTCCCACAAAACGAATTTCAGCTCTTTAACACTATCTCGATATGTACTTCGTCGGGAACCTGTATCCGCATCAACTGTCTCAGTGCACGTTCATCGGCATCGATATCTATTAGTCTTTTATGAACCCGCATCTCCCATCGCTCCCATGTCTCGTTTCCTTCTCCATCTGGCGACTTTCTGCAGGGAACTCTCAATTCCTTAGTGGGCAGAGGGATTGGCCCTTTCATCTCCACACCAGTTCTATCGGAAATCTTTCTTATCTGTCCGCAGATCTCCTCAATACTGTCTGGATCGGTTCCGCTCAATGAGATTCTCGCTTTCTGTGCCATGTACTTTTACCTCACAAAGAAATGATATAAAAGGGTTTTGTAGGAAAAAGTTTTCACATCTCTTTTTCTTCTATATCGATCACTTGACCAGCTGCAACGGTCTGACCCATATCTCGGATAGCGAACCTTCCGAGTTCAGAGAACTCTTCGACTCTTTCTATCGAGAGATTTCGAGTGGGCATGACCTTCACAACAGCTGCTTCTCCGTTCTTCAAGAAGTCCGGGTTCTCTTCTTTCACTTCACCAGTCTTGGCGTCCAACTTCTTCTGAAGTTCCATGAACTTACACGCCACCTGAGCGGTGTGGGTATGGAAGACCGGGGTATATCCTTCGGTCACAACGCTCGGATGATCGAGTACGATTATCCTTGCCGTGAAGGTCTCCGCTACTGTCGGAGGATCATTTGCAGGACCACAGACGTCTCCTCTTCTTATGTCGTCCTTTCCAACACCTCTCACGTTGAATCCAACGTTATCGCCGGGTTCTGCTTTCGGGATCTCCTCGTGATGTTCCTCGATAGATTTGACTTCACCAGTTGCATTCGCGGGCATGAAAGTCACTTTATCGCCCGGTTCCATAACTCCTGTTTCGATTCTACCTACAGGGACTGTACCTATACCTGTGATGCTGTAAACATCCTGTATAGGCAATCTCAACGGTTTATCTATCGGCTTTTCCGGTACTTCGAAACCGTTTATGGATTCAAGGAATTTTTCTCCATCCCACCAGTCTATCTGGTGTTCTCCTTCTCTAGTGATGTTATGTCCTTTTAGTGCGCTAGTAGGTATGACGTTGAACTGACTGTCTTGATAACCCACTGATTTGAGCAGTTTAGTAACTTCATCTTTGACTTCGTTGAACCTGTCTTCGCTAAATTCTGGCTTAGTAGCGTCCATCTTGTTGATGGCTACGACCAACTGATCTACACCCAAAGTCTTTGCAAGGAATGTATGCTCTCTGGTCTGAGCCATAACACCTTCCGGTGCCGCGACGACCAATACCGCCGCATCTGCCTGTGAAGTCCCAGTGATCATGTTCTTTACGAAGTCCTGGTGGCCTGGTGCGTCTATGATCGTGAAATAATATTTGTCTGTATCGAATCGCTTATGCATCACATCTATCGTAAGACCTCTATCTCTTTCCTCATCGAGCTGGTCCATAGCCCAGGCATAAGCGAACGTTCCTTTTCCCTTCTCTTCAGCTTCTTTCTTGTACTCCTCGATAACGTGGTCCGGTATCTCCCCAGTTTCGAACAGAGTTCGACCTACTAATGTGGATTTCCCGTGATCCACGTGACCTATGAATACAAGGTTCATGTGTGGTTTATCTGCCATATTTTATGCCTCCAATTATCTATCTGCTTCTCTTTAATAGGTTGCTCTATTTATAATTTTATCCTCGGAAGAACCTTATTCCGAGCTTACACAGTGGAGGAAATACTTCAAATATTTATATTTGTTCCTCATATCTTCTTTTGTCGCGAGAAAAAGATAGGTGAAAGGATGGTTTTAGATATAAGAAAAGCTAAGAAAGACGACCTGGATGAGATCGTTAAGATGTGGTACAGTCTGGCCTCTACTCATCAAAAGATGATGCGGGGTTATGAACTCGCAGAAGACTGTCGAGAAAAATGGAAAAAATTCGTGGAAAATGGTCTTGAAAAAAAAGGTATGTGTACCTTCGTAGCTGAGGAGGGAAATCAACTCGTCGGGTTTTTGAATGTAGTTATACGGGAAAGGATCGGGATTTTCGAAGAAACCCATGTCGGGATGATATTGGATGTATTCATAAAGAAGGATAAAAGAGGGGAAGGTATCGGTACCCAACTCACTGAAAGGGCAGAATCATGGATCAGAAAAAAAGGTGTCAGTATCGCTGTGCTGACCGTTTCACCTGAAAACAAAAAGGCGGTGAAATTTTGGGAAGAAACGGGGTATGAAACCTATCTTCTGAAAAAGAGAAAAAAGCTTATCTGATCCTTATCTATCAAAATGATCATAACCTCTGCCGAGTTTTCTTTTCTCGCTGTTTATAAGATACCTTCCTTCTTCTAAGATCTTACCCACGACCACAGGATTCTCTCCCTCCATCTTAGAGAACCGCTCGCGAGGTATGGTGAAGACCAGTTCAAAATCTTCTCCTCCAGATAGTGCCCATTTCATGGGATCGATATCTAGGTCTTCACCAGTTTTTCTTGTTTTGTTTGAGATAGGTACCTTTTCTTTTTCGACTTCTGCGCCTACTCCACTTTCATCACAGATATGTCCGACTTCTGAAGATAACCCGTCGCTGACATCTATCATAGCGTTAACGTGAGGCGCTATCCTTCTAGCCGTTTTTAACCTGCATTTAGGTTGAAGATAATAATCGGTGTATCCTTCCTTTCCCGCTCGAAGTAGTTCCAAACCCGCCCAACTTTTTCCAAGATCACCGGAAACACAGATAAGATCGTCTATCTCTGCATCTCCTCTCATACACAGATTTTCTTTTTCCACCTCCCCGATAACTGCTACATTAATCGTTAAAAGATCGCCATGGGTGGTATCGCCACCTATTATCTTCATACCATGTTTTTCGGAAGCCTCGGCCATCCCATCGAAAATGTCTTCGGCGAAGTTCACTTCTATATCGCCGGGAAAGGCGATGGATACGAGACCCCATTTGGGTAAACCTCCCATAGCCGCGATATCCGAGATGTTTACTATGATAGACTTCCACCCGATCTGCCAGGGTGTCTGCCAGTCAAGGTTGAAGTGATCTCCTTCTACCAGCATGTCCGTTGTCATCAGAGTGTAATCTTCTCGTTTTTTCAAAACAGCACAATCGTCTCCAATCCCTTTGTAGACCTCTTCATCACTTTCGAACTTGTCGGCTATCTTTTCTATCAGTTTAAATTCTCCGAGGTCAGATAGTTTATCCATGTTATCTCCTTTTGACCTCATCTATCTTTTCCTCAAAATAACTTATCCTTTCGGAAAGTTCCCCTTCACGGGTCACACTCGATATGGCACATATCATGTCGAAAGCCTCTGCTAAAGACCCTAAATCATCTTCGTCTATACCACCTATAGCTGCAGTCGGTATCTCTACGGATTCGGCTATCCTTTTCGCACTTTCAATACCCAATTCAGGACAAGTGTCTTCCTTGGTTTTCGTTCTGAAGATAGGTCCAACTGCCATGTAGTCCGCTTCCTTCTCTGATTTTTTAGCCTGCTCAAGCCCATGGGTAGAGACGCCGATCAGTAAGTTTTCTGCGAATCTTTTCACTCGGTCCGGAGGTAGATCGTTTTGACCGAGGTGTACACCATCTGCTTCTGCTGCTAGGGCTAGATCCACCCGATCATTAACTATCACAAGAGCCTCCCTCTCACATATATCTTTGATACTCAAGAGATCTTCATACTTTTCTCTATCATTCTTGGTTTTCTCACGATACTGAATGACCTTCACCCCATTCTCTACTGCGATCTGAACCTGGTCTATCAAAGATATGTTGGATTCATTATCCGTTATGTAATAATAATTTGCTTTATTCAACAAATCCTTTTTGTCCATGGAATAGATAATCTCAGGATCGATTAAAAGCATTTCGTTCCAAGCAAGGTATACTGATAGACTTCAACTCAAAGATCTTATGGTTCTAAAGAGTTCGTCTTCTTCAATTGGGTCGATCTTTTCTCCTTCGAATATCACACTAGGTTCGCCATCTCTAACTTCACCGATCACCTTCCCTATCTCCAGGTCTATAAAGTCGGGGACTGTGGCTAAAAGGCATCCGGAGGAGATTAGTCTGAACGGATCTAGACTCAATTTATCGCATATCTCAACGCTGATCTCTTTTAACTCCGGAGTTGAATCTATGATGAATTCGTTTTCAGACGCGTGCGCCATCTCGTAAAGACCCTGAAGGACTCCCCCTTCAGTAGGATCGTGCATCGAACTGACCTTATCTTTGATCTTCAAAGCGGAGTCCACAACACTGATCTCGTCTCTCAAAGATTTTGCCTCTTCCAAAACCTTGCTATCCACACCTTTTCTTTCCAATTCCATATAAAAATCAGAAGCCAAGATCCAAGTTCCTTCTAGTGCGGCCTCATCTATCTGAACTATCTTATCGCCAGGCTCAGAACCTTTGGTGTATATTGGCCTTTTTGTGATCCCCAACAGAGCGGTCGTGATCAATGGATGATCGATCTGTTCTATCATCTCAGAATGTCCTCCTACGATATCGATATCGAGGTCTCGAGATGCGTCATATAGGTCGAGCATAACTTCCCTGATCTCATCTTTCGGATGATCGATAGGAAACTGGGTGGTAAGAAGAGCCCATCTAGGAGATGCTCCGGAGACAGCTATGTCATTTGCCGCTATATTGAGGGCTAACCACCCTATGTTATCTATCGCACCTGATATCGGATCAGAATGCGCAACCATGTAGAAATCTCCAAGATCCACAACGGCAGCGTCTTCACCGTAGGCAGGTCCCATAACCACATTTTCATCCTGTATTTCCTTATCAAATATCAGATCATCCATCAGTTCCCTGCTCAGTTTTGCCATTTTATCACGTGTTCTACATAGAGATAGGTATGCTTTCCATCTCCTTTTCCACTTTTTCTGCCATCGAGTTTTCTCCGCTGCCTGAAAATGAAAGTATCGCTTTTCTATAATTTTCGGCGATCCCATCCTTGTTATCCTTTTTTTCCTGTACTTTTGCCATGGAAAAATAAGTCAAGCCTAGTTTGTATGACGCTCCTATTTTTTGGTAAATGGATATTGACTTGTTGTAGTGTTCCTCCGCTTTTTCCGGCCGGTTTGCGATATTGTAAGCGTTTCCGAGCAAGGTGTGTGCCATCGCTTTCCCATCTTCATCATCGAGTTCTTCCAGAAGTTCTTTTGCTTCTTTTCCCGTCTGGATCGCTTCCTCGACCTTTCTTTTTTCAAGGTAACACTCCGTCAAAGATATAAGAGCTGATGCTTTCACATCCCTGTAACCAAATTTTTCAGAAGTATCGATCGCTTCCTTCAGATATTCTTCTGCGCTGGTGAGCTCTCTAAGTATTGTGTAAAAAGAACCTATCTCTTTTAGGCCTCCGATCCTTTTGTATGTTTCTTTTATCTGCTGCCAGTGTTTCAAACCATTTCCAAAATAGTGGATCGATTCATCCCAATCTCCTTGCAGTTTCTTTATCCTAGCCATAACAAAATAGGCTGTGGTCAAGAGAGAGTGTTCATCTTTTTCTAACGTGTCTATCGCTTTGGTAAGATGATCTTCAGCTTCTGTATACTTCCCTCTTTCACTCGATAGTGAACCCTGTCTGAAGAAAATCTTACCGATCAATTTTTCCTTTTTTGATTTCGTAGCGATATCTTCTGCAGCTTCTATAGCCTCCTCATATTCAGAGAAAGCTCCTTCGTAGTCATTCTGCTCTTCCTTTGTAGATGCTGAACCCATATATGCTTTTGCGACAAGAAATGGGTCTTCATCAGACTCTATTATTTTCTTATATGTGCCTAGAGCTTTCTGGTGCAGATTTTTTTTCCTATACGCCTCCGCTTTGATGAAGATAACAGAAAGATCCTGATTATACCCCTCGAACTCATCTATCATTTCTATGAGCGTATCGTAATATCCCCTTGCTAGTAGGTATTTTCCTTCATCATTCATACATTCTTCAAAAGCCTCGTATTTCTTCGCTTTGAGCAGGTGGTATAGTTTTTCTATAGTGTGCTCTTCTCCTCTCGAAGGTTCATCGATATAATGATCAGAAGCTATTTCGTGAAGCCATCTCTCTTCTCTAGAGGTTAGATGAGGTGCGATCTCTTTTTTAATGAGGGGATGGACATATATATTCTTCTCAACTTTAGTGATGTCTACCAAGGGTGTATCTATGAGATTTTCTACCATCTTAGAGGTTACAGGTTCCAATCGGGATAGAGCTTTTCTGTTCACGGGCTCTCGAAAAGTTGAGAGTAAAGCTAGAGCTAGATATTCTTCTTCGGTTAGATGATCATTTAATACATTTTCCAAGGAATCGATACCTTGTGAATAAAAATCTCTTAAAACATTCAAAAATATATCAGTCGAATTCAGCATAACTTTGTCTTCTTCAAATGAAAGATCGGGATGATCAATCTTTCTAGATATAACGAATCTAGAATGATCAGTTTTCTCTTTTAGAGAGATCATGTCCTCGATGATATCAGAAAGGTTCTCATTAGTATGGATGTCATCAAATATGAAGACCATCTTTTTTTCTTCGATATCCTCTAAGAAGTGGTTCAGTCTTTCTTTTCTTTCCAATTTTTTAGCAGATTTCAGATAGGAAGAAAGTTTATGCTGTCCACAATTTTCAAGAAATTCCGCAAGTTCTGTCCAAAGCTGCATCGGATCGTGGTGACTCCTCACGTCGAAGTAAAATACATTGTTACTCTCCCTTATCCTATCAGTTAATTTACTGAGAATAATGGTCTTACCACTCCCTTCTTCTCCGATAACTGATATGAGATCATTTCCTTTTTCCCAGATTTCCATAAGTTCCTCAAACTTCGGATGTTCTTTTTCGACAGCGAGGGGCAAATCCTTAAGATGTGATTCGAAAGAATCCGTTAGTTTCTCTTCTTTGAGTTCGAATGAACCATATTTTTCGATCCTCTGGATTATATCTAGTAAGGAAAAGTTGGTCTGAAAGTAGGCGTTGATCTCCCCGAGCTTGATGAGACTTTTTTCTTTTTCAGAGGATATATCGACTTCTGTATTGACCATTTTTTCTCTGGTATCTTTTGCCTCTTTGAAGCCCTTGTCTGTCAGGAAATAAGCCTTTCTTTTCTGTTTTTTGTTTTTTATCCTCCGGGTCTCCTCTCTCAATGAACCCTCTTCGACAAGTTTTCTTACGGCATAAGATACAGTGTTCTGCTTCAGACCCAACTGCTTCGCTATCCCCTCTTGAGTCAATTCTACGGGGAGTACATATCCTTCTTCGTTCCCGTAGTGATCAAGTAAATGAACGAGTACTTTTTCCTTCGCTGTAAAATTTGTATCCATATGCAATATAGTTTACACTTAGATACTATATGAAATTTTTTGATATTTCGACCGTTTAGCTAAAAATTCAAAAGAAGATAACATTTATTTACCCATTATAAGGTACGCTAGAGTCGTGAAAGAAAAAGCAAAACGGCTAGCTCAGAAAATCCAGTGCTACGATAAAATCCAGATAGTCTCTCACATAGACGCCGACGGTATCACCTCCGCAAGCATAGCTCACAAAGCTCTCGAAAGAGCCGATAAAGATATAGATGTAAAATTCATCAAGCAGCTCGATGAAAACGAGATAGACACCTTGAAAGATCGTGAGAACGGATTGATATGGTTCACGGATCTCGGTAGCGGGCAGTTGAAAGGTCTCGAGGACATCGATTGTATCATAACAGACCATCATGAACCTCAAGGTAAAACGGGGCCTCCGAGCTTAGCGGAACGTGAGAACATCCTGAGCTATGGAAATTCTGACATTCTTGAACTAAATCCTCATCGATATGGGCTCGACGGGGCCAAGGAACTTTCGGGTTCTGGTACCACCTATCTTGTCGCTAAAGAGATGGATAAAAGTAACAAAGACTTGAGTAAATTGGCCGTCATAGGCGCTGTGGGGGACCTTCAAGCGGCAGAGAATAACGAGTTGATCGGGAAGAACAGGGAGATATTAAAAGAGGGGATAGAAACGGGAGTAGTCGATAAGAAGATAGAGACTACGCTATATGGTATCGAGAGCAGACCCCTTCCGAAACTATTAGAATATGCTTCAGATCCTGTCCTACCTGGTTTGACAGGAGAAGAGTCCGCCTGCACCAATTTTTTGGTTGAGAACGATATACCCTTAAAGGAAGGAGAAACTTGGAGAAGATGGTACGACCTTTCCAAGGAGGAGAAGAGAAGTATATTATCTGGCCTAGCGAAGAGGATGCTGGATAGAGGATATCCTGTAGAATACGCGGAAAGTCTCGTCGGGGAAGTATACGAATTCCCTGACGAAGAAAGAGGCACTATGCTCCACGAGGCGAAGGAATTTTCTACCTTGTTGAATTCATGCGGTAGATATGAAAAGGGAGATATAGGTTTAAAAGTCTGTTTAGGAGATAGAGAAAAAAATCTTAAAAAGGCGAGATCACTGCTCAAAGGCCATCAAAAAGTGCTTGTAGACAGTTTGCAGTATGTTGAAAACATCGGCGTGGAAGAAAGAGAACACCTTCAATTCTTCCATGGGAAAGACGAGATCCCAGATACCGTTGTTGGTACTGTCGCAGGTATGCTTCTCAGCTCTGGCGATGTGGAAAGAAGGTTACCAATCATCGCCTTCGCAAAGTCAGAGGAACGAGACGGAGTTAAAGTATCATCTAGAGGTACAAAGCGACTTGTTAAAAAAGGACTCGATCTTTCCTCTATAATGTCTAAATGTTCGAAGAAAGTCGGAGGAGAAGGTGGAGGCCACGATATCGCCGCTGGAGCTTTGATACCCGATGGTAAAGAAGAGGAATTTTTGGGGGAAGTCGAGGATATGATAGAATCCCAGTTACAGGGATAACAACTACTTTTCTTTTCTAGCCACTGCCGCAACACTCTCTTTTTCCGGTTTATATTCGCTCGCCATTTTCATTCCAAGGATAAAACCGGAGAATGGAGTATTGACAACCTCTCCGGCAAGAGTACCTATCTCTTCGCCCTCTTCTACATGATCTCCAGGTTCTTTTTTGGGTTCGAAGTATCCTTTATGATCTGGTCTTATCCTTTCATAGTATTCATAATAGGAAACTGCGGCTTCATTTTGCCTCTCTTCAAACTTTTCATCGAAGATGAAGGAAAGAACGTGTTTTTTTACCATTTCTAGTTCATCTCTATAACGTTCAGCGCCGCCTGCTTCAATGATCATCGAAGGAATCTCTAGGTTCGATGTTTCTATGAACAACTGTCCACCTGTACCTCCTGTCTGGACCGCATTTTCTAAACCGATCTTTTCGCACAGTTCTCGGTTATAATCTTTGTTTAGATCGGTCAACATATATGGGACACACCAGCTATTTTTCCCATAAGTATGGAGATCGATAAGCTGATCGTAATCTTTTGCTTTTTGAAAAATACGATGAGCTATAAGTTCGGACTTTGTCCCTTTCTTATCTCCTGGAAAGATGCGGTTGAGATCCTTTCCGTCTTCGGGGTTTTCCCTCTGTTTATTCTCTACAGCTTCGAGGTTGACTTCAGGGATCACTTCTACCTCTTTGATATCTCGGCTTTCAACCCATCCTTTTATCTCCCTAGCTATAAGAACAGAACCGATCTCGGCGCCGTGGATCCCCGCGGTAACGAGTGTCTTTTTCATCGGTCTTTCTTATCACATCATCTTATTTTATAATTGTGCTAAAGAAGAAGAATTTTAACTGAGTATGACTATTGAAAGAAAAGATGAAAACCGTACTTGGTGTCCACGATGGTCATGATGCAGGTGCAGCATTGATCCATGGCAAAGAGATCTACGCCGTGAATGAAGAGCGGCTAAGTAGAGAAAAATATCACCGTGGATTTCCTGAAAGATCGATCAGAGAATTGATAAGAGTTTTAGAGATAGAAACACAAAATATAGACAAGATAGCTGTGGCGGGCATCTATAGAAAGAAAAAGCGCCTTTTGAAGATGAAACATGGGGTGAAAGAGATCCTAGGAAGTTTTGAAGGGGATATAATAACTGTTCGTCATCACAGGGCTCATGCCGCTGGAGCTTATTTTACTTCTGGATGGAACAGATGTATCGTTTTAACGATCGATGCCACCGGTGACGGTCTTTCTTCTGCAGTATATGTCGGAAAGAATGGAGAACTGAAGAAGATAGCTGAATCGTCATATCTTGACTCGGTTGGAGATTTTTATGCATCTATAACTGAGATGCTTGGGTTCGTTCCGATGAGACATGAGGGAAAGATAATGGCCCTTGCAGGCCATCAACGGGGGAAAAACTACCACGATTTTAAAGATGCCGTGGAAACCAAAGGTCTTGGATTTGAGAATCATCTGGAGACTACAGGATCAGAAACGGTGAAAAAACTCTCTAAGAATATTGATTTTCCACTGAACAGAAAAAGGGAATGTTCTAACGTTCTGCGAGAAGATAAAAGAGATCATGAGCTCTGGGACAAAGCTGTCAAGACGGCGGGCTCAGCACAGAACCATCTAGAAAAGGAGATAAACAAATTATGTGAGAACTTAAAAGAGGATGAGGATATTGAGGGGCAAAAAAAGATATGCTACTCCGGAGGGGTGGCTCAAAACGTTAAAGTTAACAGGAGAGTAAAAGAGAATTTTGATGAGTGTTGGGTATTCCCTCATATGGGTGATGGTGGCCTAGCTTTAGGTTCTGCTTTCAAGGTGTATTCTGATCTAAAAAACGAAACAAAGTATTGGGATTGGAAAGAAAGTTGTGATAACGTATATCTTGGTCCTAAATTCAGTTCTAGCCAGATAGAAAAAGTTTTGGTTGAGAAGGATGATATTGATTTTGAGATCATTGATGATAAATCCGAGATCATATCTTCCTTATTGGCTAGTGGGAAAATAGTCGGATTATTTCAAGGTAGGATGGAATACGGACCTAGAGCGCTAGGAAACAGGTCTATAATTGCTAATCCTTCAAAGATGGAAACTAGAGAAAAACTAAATAAGATGTTGGGCAGAGAGCCATTTCAGCCATTTTCGCCCACTATTTTGAGGAAACATGCGGATGATTATCTTGAAGACACTACTCCAAATAAATTCATGACAATGTCTTTCGATGTAACCGAAAAGGCGAAAGAGCAAATAAAAGCTGCTACCCATATTGATGGTACTTGCAGACCTCAGATACTAGAGAGAAAAGACAATCCTCCCTTTTATGATATAATAAAATGTTTTGAGAAAAAAACGGATATTGCAGCTGTTCTTAACACCAGCTTCAATCTTCATGGAGAGCCGATAGTTTGTACTCCAAAACAAGCTGTAGATGCATTCAAAAAGATCGGACTTGATGCTTTGGCGTGTGGAGAATTTCTAGTGACAAAAACAAAATAGTGACAAAAACAAAAGGTTGATAGAAAGATACATATTAGAAGAATCATATTAACCTCTTAGGGTGTATCATGAATAAAAACGAAAATAAATTCAAAAAATTGAGAAGATTCAATGGATTCATGGCGATCCTACATTTTGTTCAGGGCGTTCTGATGTTGTACCTGAGCAACGACTTCGCCATAGAAGTTACCTCTTCTTACATAGGAGGGCCACCTGGAACCAGCGTAGAGTCGCTGCAAACTAATATCCTTTTCGAACTACAGATCGGACCGGCAGTGGCTGCATTCTTATTCATGTCCGCGATCGCTCACTTCGTCGTTTCTACATTCGGGTTTAAATGGTACAAAAGGAATCTTAAAAACCATGTGAACAGAGCCCGCTGGATAGAATATTCTTTTAGCAGTTCATTGATGATAGTGGTGATAGGCATGCTTGTCGGGATAACCGACATCGGATTTTTAATAGTTTTATCTCTGGTCAATGCCTCGATGATCCTCTTTGGATGGCTTATGGAGACTTACAACCAAAGAACTGAGAAGGTCGTTTGGACACCTTTCATATTTGGATGTATAGCAGGGGTGGCCCCGTGGATAGCGATAGCAGCTAAACTTTTAACCATCAGAGCTTACGCCGAGGTAGCAATCCCAGATTTTGTCTTATGGATATTCGTATCGATAGCTATATTCTTCAACATATTCGCATTGAACCAGCTATTGCAGTATAAAGGTGTCTGGAAATGGAAAGATTACCTTTATGGAGAGAAGATGTATATCGTTCTGAGCCTCGTCGCAAAATCGGCTTTAGCCTGGCAAGTTTTTTCTGGAACACTAGCCGGCTAGATTTAGGTGAAGTGAAACTCCGATCGACCTTCATTTCCGCCCTTAAACATCAATTGAACTCCCGTATAGAGACCTTATTCGTTTTGGGATCTAGGATTGTAACTTTAGCAGGTTCCGGGTGGATGTCTCTCATCTTCTGATATTCCGTCTGTGTCTGCCAGGAGGACGCATTCACAAGAACTGTGCCGTGGTAGTCGTCTACAGCACACCTGTGGATATGGCCTGTAACGAATATATCCGGTACTTCTTCTATCGCCAAGTGATCTTTTTCTTCTGGAGCGATAGAGGTCTTCTTCCCGTATACAGGAACTAGATGCCTTCTTTTCAACATCTCTCTCTGAGCTGTTATCGGGCTCTCTTGGGTAACTTGAGGTAACATATCAGAGAGATCGTTTATGCTGTTACCGTGATACATCAGGATCTTCACACCCTCGAGTTCTATCAAAGAAGGATTCCCGAAGAACAGTACGTTTTCTGGAAACATCTCTCTTATCTCTTCAGGTAAACGGGGTTGAGGTTCAGCATTCCTCACGATATCGTGGTTACCTGGGATTGTGATTATCGTCAGATCATCCCTTATAGCTTTGAAAAGCCTGGCCGCCTCTCGGTACTGCTCGTGGATATCGATGATATCCAGCTCTTCTTCTTGATTCGGGAAGATACCTATCCCATCTATAAGGTCGCCGGGGATGATCAAGTATCTTATATTTTCGGCTTCATCAGAATTTATCCATGATGTAAAGTCGTCCCATCTATCCTTTAAGAAGGCGCTACTCCCTACGTGGATATCTCCTAAAAAGGCGATCCTACCGGAGAAATCAGGCTTTGCTTTATCGTTCAACTTCGGTACATCTGGTCTTTTTATCTCTTCTATCGCAAATGTGTCTTCGAAATCACCGTTGTTTTCCCACATCTCCCCTTTTGCAAGTATCACCTCGTCTTCTAGGATATTCTTCGTGTAGGCTTCGCTATCGCTGGAGATAAAACCTCTTATCTCACCACTTTTATCTTCCAGAGTCAAGACTTTATTTCCGTTGGAAGTAGAGTGTATATCTCTAACCATACATATCGTAGAGGCTTCTCCTGCCCTTCTTGCTATTCTGTTTATGGGCCTAGCTTTTTTCCCCTCTCTTCTCTCTCTTATTATAGACCTCAGTGTTTTGAACCGGCTTTCAAAGTACTTACTGAAATCGTCTATTCCTCCAGTACATGTGGAATTTCCAGAGATGTCCTTCAACACTTCTATAGCCTCTCTAGGGTCACGGTCTTTCCGATCTGATCCTGGGCTTTTCTCTTCAACATCTTTTAAAACATCGTCTACAAAGCAGGAGATAGTCTCTTTACAAACTGGAAAGGGAAGTTTGTCTTCTTTCTCGGTCAGTTCCTCGATCACCTTGGAAGGCTCCTCCAATTCCTCTAGATATTCCATGGCTTCAGGAGTAAGAACCGTATTGTTCTTTGCGAGTTCACTGACTATCCGGTCGCGCATCTCGATCAGGATGCCATAGATTTTGGCCTATTAATCATTTTTTATATCTTTGGACGAAAATAGTGTGATCGGTATTTTTAAAAGGCAAATGATTTATAAGACCCGCCTATGCATAGACTAAGGGATTACAAATGAAACTGAACTTTTTAGGTGGTGCATCAGAAGTTGGTGCTTTATCGATGGTGATGCACCAAAATGATGTATCGTTGATATTTGATCACGGTTTGTTACCGGATGATCCTCCTAAATATCCGATGAGGCCACCAATAGTTGATATGGGTTTCTTGAGTCACTCTCATCTTGATCACTGTGGGATGCTCCCCTCTTTACTCAGACAGAACGATATCCCGATACTTTCCAGTCATCCATCGGTTGAAGTCGCTGAACTTCTCCTTTACGACAGCTTGAAGATAGCTGATATCGAAGGGTATCCAAAACATTACGAAAAGATAGACATCAAGAACACGAAGGCTGCCTTCGATATCGTAGGTTTCAATTCGAAGAGGGATATAGGTGGGATGGAAGTTGAGGTACACTCGGCAGGACATATTCCTGGTTCCAGCATGTTCGAGATCAAGAGTAAAGAAGATACTCTTTTCACGGGGGACATAAATACCAAGAATACTAGACTTCTCTGGGGTTCACATCCTGTAGAATGTGACAATCTTATAATGGAGACGACCTATGGAGGAGAGAACCATCCTGAGAGAGAAGAGACCGAAAAGAAATTTTTAGATAAAGTCGATGAGACTCTTGAAAGAGGCGGACAGGTGATAGTGCCCGTTTTCGCGGTCGGTAGAACTCAGGAGATATTGATGCTGTTGGACGATAGAGATTACGACGTTTGGTACGACGGCATGGGAAGAACGGTCAGCAGGATATATCTGAATCATGAAGGATTTTTGCGCTCTCCGAAAAAGCTGAAAAAAGCCCTCTCTAATGCGAATGAGGTCAAATCTCCTTCGACTAGAGAAAGAGCGAAAGATGGTGAAGTGATAGTCACGACCAGCGGGATGGTCGAAGGAGGTCCTGTATTGGAGTACCTTAGGGAGATACGGACTGATCCGAACAGTTCTATACTATTGACGGGATATCAGGTAGAAGGAACGAACGGTGAAAGACTCTTGGAGAACGAGATGATCAGAGATAGTGGAGCGACCCTTCCTGTTGAGTGCGATATCGAGAGATATGATTTTTCAGCACACGCGGGCCATGAAGAACTGGTCGAATTCGCGAAAGGATGCAATCCAGAGAAAATAGTATTGTGCCACGGAGATAAACGAGAAGAGGTAGCCGATGACCTTTCGGAATTTGAGATCTATACTCCTCGAGAAGGAGAGGTAATAGAGTTATGATATTTCTGTGATATTCGATACATAAAATATTTTATAGAGTATTTCTCTTAAACGGCATGGTTATGCGGGAATTGTCCTTGATCAGATTAGTCATAGGAACTTCCTTTTTACTTGTAGCTTCTCTAAAGGACCTTAAAACTCGTCGAGTGCCAGATGAACTTTGGATAATTATGGGTTCGATCGCCATGGGGATCTTGGGACTTGAATTGCTTTTAATCAGAAAGGTGAATTGGCAGTACTTTTTGATCTTTATCCCGATCGTTGTGATCTTTTTAGAAGCGTTTATAGATAGACCTCCCCTCTTTTCCGATGGGAGATTGAATCCGTTCGTTCTCGGATGGTTGACTCTTCCCCTGATAGTGTTCATATACATGATCAATGTCTTTGGCAGTGATGTTCTATTCTGGTCTTTGACCATGATACTGGCGGTCATGTTGTTCTCCTTCATCCTCTATTTCTTTTACATACTACACGGAGGGGCGGATGCTAAGGCTGTTATAACGCTCGCTATACTTCTCCCTTTTTATCCTGAAATCCCTGGACTGACCAATCATGCCGTTTCCCCTGAAGTTGTTTCCAGTATGGAGATCTTTTTCCCGTTCACGCTGATTATACTTCTTAATGCATCGCTCATTGTTTTGATCTTTCCTGTCGTCAACTTCATCCTGAATATGTATAAGGGGGATTTAGACATACCAAAGATGTTTTTTGGATATAAAAAGAGCGTGAGTAAGCTCGAAGATTCCTTTGTTTGGCCGATGGAGTATTATGAGGACGGGAGATTGAAAACCGAACTTTTCCCTAGGTCTGGAACAGATGAAAGGATCGAATCTCTGAAGCAACGAGATATGGAAACTGTTTGGGTGACTCCAAAGATCCCATTCATCCTTCCCATATCCATCGGTTTTATCATGTCATTTATAATAGGTAACCCGATACTATATCTTATGTGAATGAACTTAGTTCGATAGTTATCTCGTTTCTCGGAGGTAGATAATAAAATCTTGCGAAAGGTTTAAATAACACGTCCTTACCTACCCTTATAAAGATTCGAAACAGACTATATATGTACATGGAGGGCCAACGGATTGAAGATAGAAGGTAAGATTGAAACAATATCAGATCACGAAGAGATCATCGCTAGGTTTTTAAAACTCCCTCAAATAGGTGCTTCGGTCTTCGATAATAAAAAGAAATTCATCGGTGAGGTCGGGTGGATATTCGGTCCCGTTGAAAACCCTTACGTGGAAATAAAACTGAACATAGATTCGAAAAAAAGGCTCACTATGATGAGAGAAAAGATATATGTGGAGGAGATATAGATGAATGAGGAAATCGAGATAGAAGAGGAAGAAAAGAGTGCCGTGGAAAAAGTCACTGAATGCCCTGAATGCGGCAGTAGACATCTTGCCCAGGATTATGATAGAGGAGAATTGATCTGTGAAGATTGTGGTCTCGTTATAGATAATCAATACATCGACGAAGGTCCAGAGTGGAGAGCTTTTGACATGAAACAGGAGGAGAAAAGAGCGAGGACAGGAGCTCCCATGACGGAGATGGTCCACGATAAAGGCCTTTCTACCAGTATCGATTCTTCCAATAAGGATTCTTATGGGCGATCGATCCCTAGCAAAAAGAAGGCTCAGATATACAGGCTGAGAAAGTGGCAAAGGAGGATCAGAGTTTCGGACGCCACGGAAAGGAACCTTGCTTATGCCCTAACAGAGATGGACAGGATGGCGTCGACCATGGGTCTCCCCAAGAATATCAGAGAGACTGCAGCAGTTATATATAGGAAAGCGGTGAAAAAGAACTTGATAAGGGGTAGGAGTATAAACAGTGTGGTGGCAGCTTCGCTTTATGCCGCCTGTAGAAAGGCTAACGTACCGAGAACACTCGATGAGATAGCGGAAGCGACCTCCTCTGATAGGAAGGAAATAGGGAGAACATATAGGTTCCTCAGCCGGGAGCTGATATTAAAATTGAAGCCTACAAAACCTCAAGAATATCTGAGTCGGTTCTGCAGCGAACTAGACCTAAGCGGAAAGATACAGAAGATGGCAAAAGATATCATCGATCAAGCCGAAGAAAAAGAGCTGATATCAGGAAAAGGTCCGACCGGTCTAGCCGCCGCTGCGATATACATAGCTTCCATCAATGGCGGAGAAAGAAGAACACAGCGCGAGGTCGCCGATGTCGCTGCGGTCACGGAAGTGACGGTAAGAAACAGATACAAGGAATTAGTAGATAAACTCGATATCGATATAGAAGTCTGAGTACGATTTTCCAAACCAAATTCTTTTTTTCTTTTTTTTACATTTTATAGAGGTTAGAATTTATTACGTTATCTAGAACAGTTAGAGGTTGTTATTATACTTTATTAAGTTTTACCAAAAAACTTTAGTAATGGTACAAAAAGATTATATAGAATAATCTTGCGTTTGTTTTCCATCATGGAGAAATATATCATGAATACGCCTCGAAGACGGTTGCGTAAAGCCTTTTTTCCTTTGTTGATCTCTACTCTTCTTGTGGCCTCTGTTTTCTCTTCAGGGATAGTTTTAGCTGAAGAAAATGAAGACAAGATCGAAATCCTCATACACAAGCAAGGGCTAGACTTTGAAAAATTGAGTGTCAGACAAGAATTTTCTGTAATAGAAGAATATCATGAATTTGCTTTAGTCGAAACCACCGAAGAAAAGAAACTCACTTTGATGAGAGAAGGACATATTATCGAGACTCTAGAAAATAAATATCATGTGGGGTTGCGTTCTTATTCTTTTAATACAGATGAGGGAACACCAAAAATACCTGAAAATCTTAAGATAGAAAAATATGCTGGCCAGGAAGAAGGTACCTACATAATCCAATTCATCGGTCCGATCAAAACCGAATGGAAAGAAGAACTCAAAGATATGGGAGTGAGTTTTCATGAATTCAGGCACAGGTACAATTACATAGTGAAGATGGACCCTAGCATCGAGAGAGATGTTGAAGACCTTAATTTTGTAAATTGGGTCGGTATATATCAGCCCGCCTACAAGTTCGATCCCGGATTACTCAAAAGGTCGGATCCCGTAAATATAGAAATATCAATATTTGATGGGTCTAGACCGGAAAGTCTAGAAGGCAAAGAGCTTGGCCTTTCAGAATCTCAGTTCATCCCTGAAAAGGGTCGAATAACAGGTCAGGTAGAATCTGGGGGGATAAAAAGATTAGCTAATCAACCTCATGTTCTTTCTATAACTGAGGAAACAGAAGAATACCAACTTTACAACTCAGATGCAACATGGGTAACAGAGACCGATCAACAAAACTATCGAAAAATGACTGAAGATGGTATCACAGGAAATGGAGAACTGATCACCGTGATGGATAGCCAATTGTACATGGAAGATGACTGGATCGGAGAAGGTGTACACGAGGCGTGGGAAGACCCTGACGGCAATTCTGTAGGAGACGATCATCGCAAGGTCCAAGCTTGGTACGTGCCTGGAGATTCCAGTGCAAAACTAGAATACGGTGTTTATCACGGCACTCACGTGACAGGTACAGTATTAGGTAACTCTCCTTCGTATGGTGAATACAGTAATAATGATGGTAATGCTCTCGAGGGACGGCTGATTTTTCAGGATATAGATAATGAAGTGTATGGTCTCAACCTTCCTTCAGATATGTACAATATGGGTTGGGGCGACGCTTACGATAGAGACTCTAGGGTTCATACGAACAGTTGGGGAGGAGGAGACGGCTACGGCGGTTTAGGTCTTGAGGCTGACGAATTCCTCTGGGATCACAAAGATTTCAATATTCTTTTTGCGATGGCTAATTCTGGCCCCGATCCAAACACACTTTCTCAACAGGCTGAAGGGAAAAACGTGATCAGTGTGGGCTCAGTTAAGAATTATCCTTATCAGGAAAGCGTTTCTTCTTTCAGCAGCAGAGGTTATGCGGACGATGGCAGGATAAAACCAACTGTGATGCACGTGGGTGAGAACGTCGTCTCAGCGAATCGGAGCTATGATGGCTATCAATCTCTAAGTGGAACGAGTATGGCGACGCCCGGCATCGCAGGCCAAGTTGGTCAGATCAGACAGTACTTCGGAGAAGGTTGGCATATAGGCGGTATTCCTAATGAAGGGGAAGGTTTCCAACCGAGCAACGCCCTTGTCAGAGCTACATTAATCAACGGCGCAGTTGAGATAACAGGTGAAGGAGCTTACCACAGCGATGAGATGTTTCCGAACAAAGACCAAGGGTATGGTAGAAGTAAGCTAGACCGAGTTTTACACCTTGAAGGAGATGAGAGGGAGTTGGAAGTGTTCGATTCATTGGATGAAAATGTAACTCTTGATACTGGCGAGAGCTGGAGCATGAACTTTGAAGTCGATGATCCCTCACAAGAACTTGAAGTCGCTTTAGCTTGGACAGATCATCCCGGGTCGAGTGGTTCTAATGAGAGCAATCCAGCGATCGTCAACGATCTCGATCTTGAGTTAAATACGCCAAATGGTACAAGATATGTAGGTAATGCATTTACGGGATATAATCCCGGTTACTCAAAGGGGAATCCAACCAGCAATCCGTGGAACGGACAGCGCGATGGGGAATTTGATGGATTGAACGTGGAAGAAAACATCCTCTTGATTCCAGATCAGAACGGCGTTGAAGGAGGTACTTACGAGCTGACGGTCAGTGGTCATAACGTTCCCGAAGATACACAACCTTTTGCTATTGTAATAAGCGGCGGACTCGGTTCGTCTGAAACTTCTAAATCACCTTCCATCGAACTGACAAACCCGAAAGAAGGAGAAACTTGGTATTCTGGGGGGAAAGAAGACATCACCTGGGAAACTGAAAGGGGCGATGGATCCTTAGAAGATGTCGATCTGGAATACTCTTCAGATGGAGGCGCTTCCTGGTCGTCTATAGCTCAAGGTGTTGAGGACGATGGCGTTTACACATGGACTGTACCTGAGATATCTTCTAGTGAAGCGAAAATCCGGGCGACCGTCTACGATAGTAACGATCTTAGCGATGAAAACGTTAGTGGTCTGTTCACCATTGAGGAGAAATCTAGTCCACTCAAACCGACTAATCCGGAGCCTAAAGATGGAGCTACGGGCATAAATGCTGATGTTAAATTGAGTATTTACGTAGAACATGAAGATGGCGAGGATATGGACGTGTATTTCTATGATGCCTCCGATGATAGCCTGATTGGAAAGGATGAAGGAATACCTTCAGGTTCACGCTCTTCTGTAGACTGGATAGGACTGGATCATGGAACTATTTACGAATGGTATGCTGAAGCTGATGATGGCAAATCAAGTAACGTATCTGGTGTTTGGCAATTCACAACTATAGAAGAGCACATCCTTACGATCGAAACTATAGGTCAAGGTAGTATCGATCCTTCCGAAGGGAGTCATAATTATACACATGGTGAAGAGGTTAACTTAACAGCTGTTCCAGATCAAGGTTATGAATTCGATGGATGGACAGGTGACTATACCGGCAGTGAAGATAACATCACCATAACTATGGATAGCGACAAGGAGATAACTGCTCACTTTGAAATCAAGACTTATGAACTTACTGTAAATACAGTTGGAGAAGGCTCTGTGGATGTAGAACCTGAAAAGATGGAGTATGAACATGGTGAAGAAGTTAACTTAACAGCTGTTCCAGATCAAGGTTATGAATTCGATGGATGGACAGGAGACTATACCGGCAGTGAAGATAACATCACCATAACTATGGATAGCGACAAAGAGATAACAGCACAATTTGAAATCAAGACTTATGAACTTACTGTAAATACAGTTGGAGAAGGCTCTGTGGATGTGGAACCTGAAAAGATGGAGTACGAACATGGTGAAGAGGTTAACTTAACAGCTGTTCCAGATCAAGGTTATGAATTCGATGGATGGACAGG
>JAGXLF010000006.1:35220-51969 GCA_018334835.1 Thermoplasmatota archaeon
TTACTGTAAATACAGTTGGAGAAGGCTCTGTGGATGTGGAACCTGAAAAGATGGAGTACGAACATGGTGAAGAGGTTAACTTAACAGCTGTTCCAGATCAAGGTTATGAATTCGATGGATGGACAGGTGACTATACCGGCAGTGAAGATAACATCACCATAACTATGGATAGCGACAAAGAGATAACAGCACAATTTGAAATCAAGACTTATGAACTTACTGTAAATGCAGTTGGAGAAGGCTCTGTGGATGTGGAACCTGAAAAGATGGAGTACGAACATGGTGAAGAGGTTAACTTAACAGCTGTTCCAGATCAAGGTTATGAATTCGATGGATGGACAGGAGACTATACCGGCAGTGAAGATAACATCACCATAACTATGGATAGCGACAAAGAGATAACAGCACAATTTGAAATCAAGACTTATGAACTTACTGTAAATACAGTTGGAGAAGGCTCTGTGGATGTGGAACCTGAAAAGATGGAGTACGAACATGGTGAAGAGGTTAACTTAACAGCTGTTCCAGATCAAGGTTATGAATTCGATGGATGGACAGGAGACTATACCGGCAGTGAAGATAACATCACCATAACTATGGATAGCGACAAAGAGATAACAGCACAATTTGAAATCAAGACTTATGAACTTACTGTAAATACAGTTGGAGAAGGCTCTGTGGATGTGGAACCTGAAAAGATGGAGTACGAACATGGTGAAGAGGTTAACTTAACAGCTGTTCCAGATCAAGGTTATGAATTCGATGGATGGACAGGTGACTATACCGGCAGTGAAGATAACATCACCATAACTATGGATAGCGACAAAGAGATAACAGCACAATTTGAAATCAAGACTTATGAACTTACGATATATGTTGAAGGTGAAGGTGAAACGAACCCATTAAAAGGAAGTCATACTTACAAGCATGGTGAAGAAGTAACTATAGTGGCTACTCCTGATATGGGGTGGTATTTTGACGGATGGAGTGGAGATCATCTGAGTACAGAGGATTCAATTATCATCACAATGGAAGAAGATAAGACGATCATCGCCACCTTTGAAGAATATTACACTTTGGAGATAATCGAGATAAATGGACAAGGTACAGTCACTATTGATGGAGAATTTATAGAAAAATCTGATATCCCTCATGAAAAATATTATGAGCAGGATGGGGTTGCAGATTTATTTGGTGAAGCGGCTGAAGGATGGTACTTTGTAGAATGGACAGGAGTTCCTGCCGATCAAGAGGAAGATCAAGATATAGAACTCACTATGAAAGAGGACAGGCAGGTGACTGCAATCTTTGAAAAAGATGAATACAATCTCACTATAGATGTAGTTGGAGAAGGCAGTATTGATCCTGAAGAAGGTACCTATACTTATGAAGGTGATACAGAAGTAACGATTATAGCGAATGCTGAAGAAGGTTGGTACCTCAAAGAGTGGACAGGGAACCATGAGGGATCAAAGGAAGAAATAACGATAACTATGGACCAAGATAAAGAGATCACTGCGCGTTTTGAACTAATAGAGTATACTCTTACAATAAACATCGAAGGAGAAGGTGATGCTGAACCTTCAGAAGGAACTCACATTTATGAGTACGGGGAAGAAGTTGCTGTCAGAGTCACTCCGGAAGATGGATGGTACTTCAAAGGATGGACAGGAGATCATAATGGTACTGAAGAGACGATAACTGTAATGATGGACGATAATAAATCGATAACAGGCCATTTAGATATCTATGAATATGATCTAACTATAAACATCGAAGGAGAGGGAAAAGTTGATATCAACCCTAGCGAGGAAAAATACGAAAAAGGTACCGAGGTGACCTTGATAGCCGTTCAAGCCGAGGGATGGTGTTTCAAAGAGTGGAAAGGAGATGTGCCCGAAGGCGAACACGAAAAGGAGAAGATAACCATAAAGATGGACCAATCTAAGGTGGTAGGAGCACACTTCGAAAAGGACGAGGTCGATAAGTATACGCTAAAAATAAATCTGATAGGCGAAGGTGAGATAAAAGTTGATGGCGAGAAAATAACCCTCCCTTACACAGCAGAGTATGAAAATGGAAGTGACGTCAGTCTAGAAGCTATTGCTATGGAAAATTGGTCTTTTAAGAGATGGACAGGAGAGTATGAGAGCAATGAAAGAAGGATAACTATTACCATAGAAGACGATACTGAGATGATTGCTCATCTAGAAAAAATTGAACCCGCCCAATTTGAGTTAGAGATACTTTCAAAGGAGGTAAAGAAAGATAACGGTCAAGAAATTTTGCTTTTAGTAGAATACTCTCTTAAAAATACAGGCGAGGTTGAGGATACACAGGAGACTGTGTTATATGTTGAAGGAGAGAAAGAAAAAAGTTCTGAGATAAAACTTGAACCAAAAGAAGAACATTTGGGAGAATTCACTGTAGAAGTAGAGGAAGAAGAGGCCGCCGAGATCAGAATTGCTTGTGAAGATGATGAAGAAACAGATACTTTCACATTAGAGGAGATTCTTACAGAGGATGAGGATGAAGAAGATGCTGATACACCTAGTTTTTCTTCTCTCTTGCTATTTGTAGCTATAGTTTTTTCAATATTTCTCTACAATGTGAAGAAAAGTTAGAAATCTGTGAAAGTAGCATGATAGAAGATCAACCTGCTCAAAGAAACTCTACTTAAAATTACCAATCTATTTATGAAAGCTATCAGGAGATAGTGTAATATTTTTTAAATAAAACAAAAACGCCGAGGAGGAGATTCGAACTCCTGAGGTGCAAAGCACCACCGGCTTGCTTGAACCATCGGGAGTTCATTCCCGATGTAAGGAAGAGCCCGAGAGGACTCTTCTCTGTTCGGCGGCTCTCAAGGCCGGCGCCTTGGTCCAGACTTAGCTACCTCGGCAGTATGCTTTCGAGTGATCTAGCTCCTGAGTTCTGATCCAGACTTCACTGATCTTTACTCCGGATTCTTAATAATTTTTACCCTTAGATCCGGTCAATAATCCCCGTACTTTACTTCATATATGACTTCGAAATCCATCTCAAACCCAACAACGGGATTTTCTAGTTCAAAATTTTCCAAAACTTCAGGGGAAATCTCTCCAAAATATCCTATCTTTTCCCCACTCACATAGACACCTGCACATCTACCGTCTATGAAAGAACCGTGTTTGTTAGCCTCGACCGTCATCTCGAATCCCAGATTGGTGAGTAGTCCGTCAAGGATGGACTTCATCTTGGTGAATCCTACGTTAGAGCTTTGGATCACACCCGCGATCTTAGTTTTCTGCTGATAATTAGGCGAGATTACATCTCCTATCTCGAACAACTTCCGCGGTAGGGATTGAGTCCTATTGTCCTTCAGATTTGAAAGCAAACCTGGCAGAAGCCAAGTTCTCAATGAAACGCTATCTTCACTCACTGGATTCTCTACTTTGGCGATCTTTTGTTCTTTTTCCATCTCCATATCTTCAAATTCTTTTTCGGGACAGCTCAAGATATAGTTCATCACTTCCTTGAATCCATAACCTATCAAAAGCTCTGTCACCGTATCTCTTAACTCTGAATCATCCAACGATTCACCTATTGTCACATTTTCGGGTAAAACACCCTCAAAATTGTCATAATCGAAACCTATAGCTATATCTTCGATTATATCCCATGGATGAAGGATATCATGACGGTAAGCAGGGATCTTCACTTCTATACTATCCTCTTTTTCATCAGCATCGTATCTCATCCTTTGGAGTATCTCCACAATCTCTCCATCTTTCACTTCAAAACCAAGTATCTTTCTGCATTCCGAGGGAGAGATATCCATCTCCTCTGGTGTGAAGTCTGGGTAAGTTATACTTCTATTGCCATATTTTACTTCGGTTGTATATATCTCTGCGCCTCTTTCTGCAAACATTGTACAGAGTATGTTCAAAGTCTGCTCCAAAGCTCTCATATCCGTTCCGGTCATATCGATAAATAGAGAATCGGTCTCCGGAGTAACTTGGGTCATCTGGCCGTTTATTACCGGGGGAAAAGAGAGAACGTCTTCTTTGGAATCTAGTATCAATGGGTAACGCTCTTTGTCCTCCAAGATGTGTGCGAATTTCTTTCCTTTGTCGTGTTTCTCCAGTATCTCTTGGAGATCCATCTCTATGGATTTTTCTAAGGGCCGAAAACTGATCTCTTCCGGCTTTACAGCTTTGTAGGTGATAGGCGGTTCTATCGGCTCGAGATCGTGCACGCCGATAGCCACTTTAGATCTGTTCCTGCCTATGGTGAGATGAAGTTTTTCCTGCAGATCCATCATAGATTTTAGAACAGGGTCCGAAAGATCAACATTTTTAACCGCGGCAGTAACGATATATGGTCTCACATCCTGGACACTGAGTTCGACTTTGGTGACAATATCAGAAGAACTAGTTTCATAATCGGGAAGACCAGTCTCATCTCTTAGAAAACCTCTCACCGCTCTTCCGATACCTTCGACGGAAAGAAGATCACACCTGTCTGGGTTCACTTCTAATTCCCAATCATCACCTTCTATCTTCTCTATCTCTATGCCGATTTTTGGCAATACCTCTAATAGAGTGACTTCATCCGATCTAGTGAGGTCCAACAGTTCATCCGAGCTTACCGATATCACGGGCATACTTGTGCGAAAGAAATCGGGATATATGGATTTTTGGATAAACGAGATATATCAAAGACGAAAGATCCTATCACCAATTTCGGTAAGTTAATATATCCTAAATTATTTTTCTAAAGCAGATATGATGGAAGACGCCGAAAATGAAGATTCGTCCGACGCTGATGGATTCAAACCGGATGAAGAGCAGCTTATCTCTGAAGAAATTGAAGATGAAGAAGAGATCGAACAGATTGTAGAAGCTGTGCTTTTTTCTTCAAGTCATCCTTTGACTGTTCCAGAGATCGAAGAGGCAGTAGGTAAGCCGAGGAGTGAAGTGCGCCAGGGTGTAAAAAAACTGCGGCGGATGTATCAGAACAGAAAGACCGCGCTGGAGATCACCAAGATCGGGAGAAAATTTTCCTTACAGTTGAAGCCGGAATTCAACAAGTACGGCATGGAGATGATGGACGAGGAGATAAACAAGCCCCTTTTGAAGACCGCTGCACTGATAGCTTACTACCAGCCGATAAGGCAGAGTGAACTCAAAAAGATGGTCGGGGAGAAGGCATACGATCATGTAGATTCTTTGGAAGATAAGGGACTGATACTTTCTGAAAAAGATGGGCGAACCTATTCTTTGAGAACGAGTTCAAAATTTCAGGAATATTTCGGTCTCGAAGCCCGGGATAGGGAAGAGTTGAAAAAGTTGATGGCAAAAAAAGTTGGTATCGGCGACGAAGAAAGTTGATCTCATCCCTCTATCTCTTTCAATATCTGTGAAAACACTCCCATCAATCGGTGGTATTCCCATTTGGTGAGACAGGCTCTCCCTAGGATCTTTCTGAACATGACCTCGGTCTTTTCGTATTTATGCTCGGGATATCTTGTCTCTTTCAAGACATCTGAAAAGGTCTGTATTAGTCTCTCTCTTTCGCTCTCTTCGCTGGAGTTACCTTGCCGTTTAACGATCCTTTCGCCTCTATTTTTGAATATTTCATAAAGAACTATACCAACGGCATGCGACAGGTTGAGTATAGGATATTCTTTAGAGGCAGGTATCCTCACTAGTCTGTCGCTCTTTTTCAATTCCTCATTGCAAAGTCCCTTGTCTTCTCTTCCGAAGACCAGTGCTATTTCTCCTTCATAATCGCTGATCGAATCCGCGAGCTCTTCAGGGGTTTCGGCCTTCCTCAGAAATTTTTTTCTTTTCTCTGTGTTTATCCCTGAAGTCCCTATTACCATGTCGAATCTCGCCATTAGGTACTCATAATCCTCCACGATTTTAGCTTTTTGTAAGATATCTTTGGCATGCATCGCTCTTTGTTTCGCTTCGTCATCTATCGATACTGGATCAACGAGATATAATCTTTCGAAGGCAAAGTTACCCATCAATCTCGCTATCGCTCCTATATTGCCAGATGTTTGAGGTTCTACGAGTATAACTGAAAAGTTCGGCATATCAAATTCTGAACTCCGATACTCCCTATTTATAATTAAGTACTTTTTCCGTTTTTTTCTCATTGACAATTAAAACTATATCCTCCTAGCCTATTTTCAAAAAACGGTGTATCGCGATGTCAGGAGCATGGAACAAGATATTGAAAGTAGATCTATCAGAAAAGACCACTACTGTCGAGGAGCTAGACGAAGAAATAATCAAAAAGTATCTGGGCGGTAACGGTCTCGGTATCAGATTACTCCATGAAGAGACTGAAGGTGAACCTAGAGCCTTTTCTGAAGAGAATCCGCTGATATTCGTTCCGGGAGCATTGAATGGAAGCAAGATACCGATGACAGAGAAATGTGGTTTTTACTCTAAATCACCTTTGACAGGCATCATGGCCGAGGGGATATTTGGAGGGTCTTTGGGCGAAGAGGTCAAGAAGGCTGGATTCGACGCTATAGTTATCAAAGGTAAAAGTAATAAAACTAGTTATCTATCGATCGAAAAAAATGGTATCTCCATAAATGAGGCCACTGAACTCAAAGGTATAGGAACGAAAAAGGCAGAGGAGATACTGAAAAAAAGACATGGTGGAAGTGCTGTCGTCATCGGTCCTGCAGGAGAGAATCTTGTCAAATATGCCATCATAACTGGAGATGATAGAGAGGTCGGCCGTACCGGATTGGGAGCGGTCATGGGTTGGAAGAATCTCAAAGGCATCGTCGTAGACGGATGGAAGGAGATAGAATCCGCAGATCCAAAAAAAGTGAATGAACTGAAGAGCCAGGCTTTCTCTGAATTTACTGAAGAAGACGGTGCTGGAAAGGAGAGTTTCGACGCTTACAGTTCCCACGGTACCGTCAAATTCGGCGGTATGGCGTCCGAACTAGGAATTTTTCCTACGAAGTACTGGGAGAGCGGATCGTTCGAGGACGGAGATAAACTCAGTAGCTATCATTGGGAAGACGATATCAGCGAGAGCAAAGGCTGTCACAGATGTCCCTGCAGATGCGGGCAGGTCTACAAGGATATAGTAGATGTCGAATATGAAACTTCATTTGCTCTCGGCTCAAATCTATTGATCGGAGATATAGAGGAAGTGGCGAAGGCTAATCATCTGTGCGACGAGCTCGGTATGGACACGATAAGTGCAGGTAACACTCTAGGTTTTTTGATGAAGCTGAGCGAAGAAGGAGTGATCGAGGAAGACTTTTCCTTTGGAGACGATGAAAAGGTGAAAGAACTGCTGAGAAAGACCGCTTACAGAGAAGGACTTGGTGATATCGCCGCCGAAGGAGTCAAGAGAGTTGGAGTTGAATTCGGCAGAGAAGAGATAGCTGTCCATGTAAACGGTCTGAGTCCTCCTGCCTATGATCCCCGTGGAGTGAAAGGTATGGGCCTAGCATATTACACCTCTACCAGAGGAGCCTGTCACCTCCGTTCCGACTGCGACGGCATAGAACTCGGAGGAGGCATGACTTCAGATGACGAGGGAAGATGGGTACACATGGAGAGAGATTCAAGGTCTGTCGATGACAAAGAATATGTGGCTTGGAGAGAGAACTATATCACACTGCACGACACCCTTGGTTCCTGCAAACTCACCGGCAGAAGCGTTTATTCTCCTGAGATGATGAGTGAATTCGTCGATGCGCATCTTGGTCTCGATTTGAACGCTGAGGACATCTACAGATTGGGCGAACGCATCTACAATATGGAGCGCTTGTACGGTTTAAAACAAAAACCTGAGATCAAAGATAAAATCCATGTTCCAGAACAGTTCTCTTCGCCTACGCCTGTCGAAGGTCTAGACGGAGAAACGTTTACCAAAGCACAGGTCGAAAAGATGTTGAAAGACTATTATAAGGAGAGAGGCTGGAACGAGGAAGGAATTCCTACAGATGCAAAGTTGGAGGAATTGGATATCGAAATTAAGGGTGTGTAGAGCTCTCTTTCAAGTTGTTTATCCGAAGTTTCGTAGGCCTACACCACAATATTAAATAATGATTGCTTGATTTACATAGAGAGTGAGACGATGAAAGGAATAGAGAAGTTAGTAGATAAAGCTAAAAGGCTCAAGGAAAGAGGGCTCAAAGAGAAAGAGATAGCCGATGAACTCAATGTTTCACCGGATACAATCACTTGGCTTCTGACCCGCGATATCCAGGAAGAAAAACCTCCCATGGACGTGAAGATAGGATGGAGATCGATAGGTGTTTATGGTAGAAGGATAGGACTGCTAGCAAATTTATTTTCTGATATAATAATAGAAGAGATGGAGAGGATGGACTCCGAGGTCGAGACCATAGTCGGCCTCTCCGTCAACGGGATTCCCGCCGCTGTATTGGTCTCTGAGCAGCTGAGCAGAGAACTAGCTATTTACAGGCCCCCACAGGAAAACAGGGGAGAAGGAGGAGGCACACTCGCTTCCAACTATGCTGGTGTAGATGGTAAAAACGTTGTTATAGTAGATGATGTCGTAAATACTGGAGAGACCATGAGGGGTGCTGTAAAGGATCTTGAAGAGGAAGGTGCTAACGTCAAATTATGTACTGTCATCGTGAACAAAAACGGTAGAGATGACGTTCTTGGCGTTCCCTTACGGGCGCTGATAAGAGCGCGGATGATAGGTTGAAGGTCGTAGAATGCATTGGGCCGACGCGGAAGCAGAAGAGATTGAAGAGCAAAATTCGCTGGTAGCTACTGGGGAAGCACCTTCTGGACCCATTCACATGGGTCATATAAGGGAAGTTTTAACAGGTGAAGCCATCGCTAGAGCTTCTAAAGGAGACCTAGTACTGATTGTGGATTCTATAGATCCATTGAGAAAACTCTACCCGTTTTTAGACAAATCTTATGAAGAACATATCGGTAAACCTCTCATGGAGATACCCTGCACTTGCGGTGAACATGATAACTACGCAGAGCACTTTATGGAACCTTTCCTAGAATCTTTAGAAGAGCTCGGGGCAGATATAGAGGTAAAGTACGCTCACGAAATGTACGCCTCAGGAGAATATGAGGAAGCTGCTAGGATCTCGATCGAACATAAAGATGAGATTATAGAGATTATCGAGACCGTTTCGGGGAGAGAACTACCCGACGATTGGTTCCCCTACAGTCCTATATGTTCTGATTGTGATAGGATAGGGAAAACGACAGTACAAGACTTTGAGGACCCTTATGTGAAGTATTCTTGTGAATGTGGCTTTGATGGAAAAGCCGATATAAGAAATGATGACGGTAAACTGCCTTGGAGGTTAGATTGGGCCGCAAGATGGTGGATACTTGGGATCGATTGCGAACCTTTTGGTAAAGACCACGCCTCTTCCGGTGGCTCTTGGGACTCAGGGAAGAGGATAGTCAAAGAGATATTTGAGAGGGACCCCCCTCATCCGGTGATCTACGAGTGGATCCAGCTTAAAGGAGAAGGTCCTATGTCATCTTCCTCTGGTGTTTACATAAAAACTGAAGATATATTGGATATGGTCTCTCCAGAGGTCGCTAGATTTTTGATAATGCGATCTAAACCAAATACGCACATAGATTTTGATCCAGGCTTGGGTCTCCTCGATTTGGTAGACAGATATGACGAGTGTGAACGAGCCTACTTTGAAGGGGACGACGAAGAGATGAAAAGGACCTATGAATTATCACAGGTCGAAAGCGTACCTTCAAAGGAACCACAGCGTATACCTTACAGGCATCTTGTCAATCTAGTACAGATATACGAAGATCGCGACAAAATTTGGTCCATAGCTCAAGATACCGGACAGATAGAAGAAGATAGGTCTGAAGATTATCAGCGCTTCAAAAACAGAGCGGAGAAAGTAGAATATTGGCTAGAAAATTATGCGCCGGACATGGTAAAATTTTCACTGAAAAAAGAGCTTCCAAACGTTGATTTAAGCGAAAAAGAAAAGAAATTTTTAGAGCTGTATCTAAACAAGATAGAAGAGCATGAATGGGACTCAGACTCTCTGCACAAATTAGTGCATATTGCAGCGGAAGAGGTTGATATAGCGAAAGGTAAAGCTTTTAGGTCATTCTACAAGATATTATTGGGAGAAAATAAAGGTCCGAGACTCGGACGGTTTTTGAGTCAACTTGATAAAGACTTCGTTAAAAAGAGATTAAAGGAGGCCGTTTAAGGCCAGTTAAACGGAATTTTGCAACAGCCCAATAGTTCGGGAGTGTATATTTTATATCTCGATCAAGATTGAAGGCTTATGATAGCTTCAGCAGGCTCACCATCGGCTTCTTTGAGAGCTTCTTCAGCCTCTTCTTTAGAGACTCCTGCCCTTTCAGAGACCATCTCTATATCCTCATCTGGTATGAGAACTTCGCCTTCCGGCGCCTCTTCTCTCGGTTCTCCCACCACTTGATACATATGCTGACCTTTCATGTTCATCTCGATCACTTGAGGACTATCGAATATCAATTTCTTTTTGTCCGTTTCTATTATAACTTTATTGGCATCGAGCTCATCACTATCGAGACCCATCTTCTTCATCATGCGTTTCATCTGTCTTGGATTTCCACCGCCTGGCATCATATTATCAAATCTATTACTGCACGGTAGTTATAAAACGGTTTCGGAGAACGACGATTTTGATTGAGGTACTCAAAAAAGATATATTTGTAGAAGTAATTCGCTTATATGATTATATATGTTGATAAAAGGACCTGCATCCCCACTACTTTGTAATAAATTGGATAAAACAGGCTTGAAAACAGCGGAAGTACAGACGAAAGTTTTCCCGGATGAAGAGGTATACGTAAAAGTCAAGGGCAAAGTCGAAGGAGAGGACTGTTTTCTAGTTCAGACGACCTATCCCAATCAGCACCTGCTCGAGTTATTCATGATCCAGAACGCTTTAAAAGAAAATGGAGCTAGATCTATAAAAGTCATCGTTCCATACTACTCCTACGGAAGACAGGACCAGATATTCGAGAAGGGCGAAGCAATCAGCGCAAAAGCTTTTGCTCAAAGGATAAGCATAGATGCTGATGAATTTTACAGCGTTGATCTTCACTCCGAAGACATAGTTGATTTCTTTGAAATCCCCGCTGAAAATATATCTGCGATGACTAGACTTGCTGAATACTCTACTGAGAAAAAAAATCCTGACTTGCTTATAGCGCCGGACGAAGGTGCTAAAGAGATGGTGGAAAACGCAGCTCTCAACCTTGGTCTTGAGTGCGACTATCTAGAGAAAACCCGTATAGATGCTAATACAGTGGAGATAAAGCCAAAAAATATAGACGTAAAAGGTAAGTCCGTGGTTATTTTAGATGATATAATCGCTACTGGAGGAACGATGACGGAGGCTGCAAAACAGCTGAAAGGCTCTGGAGCTGAAGAGGTACACGCGGGCTGTACCCATGGCCTTTTTGTCGGAGATGCTAAGAAGAATTTAGATGCAGTATGCGACTCAGTATTCTGCACGGACACCATAGAACAGGAAAAAAGCGAAGTCTCCGTAGCCCCGCTATTGACTGATCTGATCGAGTAGAAACCTAGGATCAAACAGAATAAGGTATATCTAGAAAATCAGCGACTTCCTCAATCCCTTTACCTTCTTTTGCGTTGGTCTTTATCAATGTTCCGTGAGGATTGACTTCTTTGTAATCTTCTTTTATAGTTTCTATATCTACTTCCATGGCATCAGCGAGATCGACCTTGTTCAAAATTGTGAGGTCAGACCTTGAAAATATCAATGGATGCTTCCTTATCATGTCGTCTCCTTCGGTGACCGAGACCACGACCACTTCTGCTTCAGTACCTAAGGGGAAGTCGACCGGACAGATCAAATTACCTACGTTCTCTATGAATAGAAGATCTATCTCATCTAAATCCATATCTTCTAATCCGTGGTTCACATAATGAGCGTCAAGGTGGCAGTCTTTACCCGTGTTTATGGCCACTGCAGACATGTCTTTCTGTCGAAACCTTTCGTAGTCGTCTTTTCCATTCAGGTCTCCAGCTACAGCGCCTACACGTTGATCTATTCCTTCGCGGAGCCTTTCGATCAGAGATGTCTTACCAGAGCCTATCGCACCTAGGATGTTGAAAGCACGGACTCCTTTTTCCTCGAACAGTTTTTCGTTCTTTTTGGCTATCCTCTCGTTCTCTTCAAGTATGTTCTTTTCCATGTCCATTTCGGTCGTTTTGTGCATATCTGTAAGTGAGAAGAGCTAGCTTATAAAGTTTCTTCTCTCTTCTGGAAAAATTCTTTGATCTCGGATCCTATATCTTCTACAAGTGTAAGACCTTCAAGATATTTTTTGAAATGAACCGCCCTTTCGTCCAATATGACTGAAGCGCCTAGATCATCTTCACTCCTAACTAGTCTTCCAGTTGCCTGAAGTATTTTTCGGACTGCCGGAGCCTTTACCGTGTACTCCCAACCCTTGTTGAATTTCATGTCATAATAGTGCTTCAAACCTTTCTGTCTTGCAGTCGGCTTGGGATAGGGAATGCCGACAACTACTGCGACTTCTAACTGTTCGCCGGGAAAATCCATACCTTCGCTGACTCTCCCGCCTATAACAGAGAAGAGTACCCCGCCTTTTTCTTTAAAATCGTTGACCATACTCATCAATTCGGGTTGGTCCATGCCTTGCCTTTCCGTGAAGACATCCTTTTTTTCTAGTTTTATCGGCTCTATTATCTCCCCCATCAAGCGATAGCTCGGGAAGAACACAACGATGTTCCTATCGATATGGCTCAATATTTTTTCCAATTCCTCTCTCAACTTCTTTTTCATATCCTCTCCTCGCTGCATCTCTTCGTGGCGTGTAGTGACACCATCAAGATAAAACAGGGCTTTGTTCTCTTTCGGGAAGGGACTCGGATAATTCCTACTTTCAGTATCGTAAGGCAGTCCTATAGAGTCGCGATACTCGTCGAGCGGTTCAAGAGTTGCGGATTGATGTATGCTGGAATGACACGAATTGAGTATCGAAGTGACATTGCTCGGGTCGAGACAGAATGCCTCTAGACTGGGATTTCCACCACCGTTCACCAACTTGATGTAATCCTCCCCCTCTATAGAGAACCAGAACGAGAGGAAGGAAGCTAGAGAGTTTATATAAGAACGTGGAAGTTTTTTTTCTTCTCTCCTCTTTTCCTGCACTATCTCCCCTTGAACTCTCAAATCCTTGATGATCCCTTTGAGCTGATTTGTGTTCATCCCCAATGCGTGCAGGAGTTCTGTCCTCACCTCGCTCGGAGGTATGAGTCCGTCTTCTTCGACTACGAATTCGTCTACGGTATCTAGAATGATATCTTCAAAAAGCTCACAGAAACTAGAGATCGGGTCGTCAGTTTGGAGGATCGGATCTCCAAATTCTCTACTCTCCTCTTTAGCTCTTTCGAGTGTTATCTTAGTTATCTCGGAAGAAGAAAGATCTCTAGCGTAATCGGGAAGATTGTGAGCTTCGTCAACTACAACTATAAGGTCTGAAAGTTCGACATTCATCCAATCTTTCAACTGTTTCCTTATGAATGGAGCGAAGAAATAGATGTAAGGAGCGGTAACGAGAGTCGCTTCTGGTATGAGTGCTTTTGTGAGTTCATAAGGACATACTTTTCGTTCTCTGCAGAAATCCATAGTCTCGTCCACTGTAGGAATATTGTCTTTAAACCACTGACTCATCTCGTCAAGGTCCGCCTGAAGAAGACCAGCATAGTAAGGACAGGCTGTAGGTTCTTCGTCATTATTTATGGCTGTTCTCACTTCTTTCTTTCGATCACTACAGTACTTGGATAATTCCTCCGCATCACCTTCTTTCAGTTCTTCCCTTTCCTGTGCGAGCAAACAAGTGTTGTTCCTGCCCTGTACCCCGAGGCCGTAGTGCTCTCCGATCTCACGCAGTTCGAGCAGGACCTGCCTTTGCTGGCTGTTCGTCCTGGTCAGATAAAGTATTTTCTTTTCTTCCCTAAGAGCATAGTCTAGTGTTGGAGTTAAAGTGCACACTGTCTTACCCGATCCTGTAGCTGCCTGATAAACCAAAGACTTCCCTCTCTCAAGGCAGTCCTTTATCTCGTCCATTATCTCTTCCTGGTTTTCCCGCTCGGTGTATGGAAAGGTTTCGTACATCGGAAAGGGGTATATGTTCATCGTCAAAAAATCTATGGTCGATTCTCTCAAAAATTAAAACGGAGTTATATCCTATCTATCACACATGAGAGCGGAAAACGTTTTACAATTGGTAGGAGACACACCCATGATCCAGCTGGAGAACATCAATCCTAATCCGGAAGTTCCCATCTATCATCCTCCTGAAGATAGGGAAAAATACGTTCAACAGATGAGAGGAGTGATGAGTCAAAAGAGCGTTTGATCGACCAAAAAGTTATCAATCTCTACGTAGTTTTTGAGGATATGAGTAAAAATAGCGCTGAGGATAAGAATGAATTCACCATAGATATCGAAAGACTCGAAGATTACAAATTCAGGGTCGAGTTCGATAAGGAAACCATGGGAGAACTGGTGACAGATGAATCTGAAGAAGCGGGTGGAGACGAAACAGGTCCAAATCCGAGTAGATTGCTTGCAGTCTCTTCTTTGAACTGCCTTATGGCGAGCTTGGTGTTCTGCCTGAAGAAAAAAAGAGTGGAACTGGATTCCCTGAAAGGAAGCGTGACCGGGACGATAGAAAGAATTGACGGTAGGTTGAGAGTAACGCGGTTAGACGTGACGATAAAACCCGAGATCGACAGCGCCGATAAAAAGAAACTTAAGAAGTGTGTAGATATCTTTGAAGATTACTGCGTAGTCACTCAAAGTATAAGGAAAGGTATAGATGTCGAGGTAGAAGTAGAGGCGGTGTAAAAATATCCAAACAAATCAGGTTGTCAGATGGGCTTGGCCTTTTGGCTGAAAATATCAGGGTCTGTACAAAGTGTAGGTTACATGAAAATCGCAAGAATGCTGTCCCGGGCGAAGGAAATAAAGATGCAAACATAATGCTGATCGGCGAAGCACCGGGGAAGAATGAAGATTTAAAAGGGCGTCCGTTCGTTGGAAGGGCCGGCGAACTGCTCGAAGAAGTGTTGGTGAGTGTAGATTTGAAAAGAGAAGATGTCTTCATAACTAACGTGGTTAAGTGCAGGCCTCCAGATAATAGAGATCCTAGGAAGGACGAGATAGAGAGCTGTAATCCTTACTTGGAAAAACAGATAGGATCTATTAAACCAAAAGTGATAGTAACTCTAGGAAACCACGCCACCGAGACGCTGATAGGGAAAACTGGCATGAAGAAAATCCACGGAAAAAGATTCGAATATATGGAATTCGATTTGATACCGATGTATCATCCTGCAGCAGGGCTTTACAATCCAAATCTGAAAGAAACGATGAAGGAGGATATGCAACTCCTCGAAGATTACAGTTGATCTCCAGTTCCAGCCCTGTAAGTAAATTTTATTTACCCCCTCTCCATAAGTTGAATCCCAAAAGGTTCAATTCAGGGCCCATGGCTTAGGTTGGTTATAGCGTCCGGCTGATAACCGGGAGGTCGGGAGTTCAAATCTCTCTGGGCCCATTACCTCCTCTGGCGGGACGTTATACGGTACGAATTTTGACGAATTCGTGGCGTTTGGTTCCCACCAATCCCGTCGGAAGGGGTTTCTACATTTACTTGATCCTGATGAGCTATCGAAAGAGCTTCCCGTTTTTTGTCCTCTTGTATTCCAATATATCCTTCCGTTACCTCTATCGACTCGTGTCCGAGCAGATCCCGTATTGTTTTCAACCTTATCCCAGAATTGTATAGATCCCTCGCAAAGGTTCTTCGAAGAGTGTGGAATCCGTTTATCTCCACTCCTGAGCGTTCTTCTATATCCCCTAATCTTTTGTCCATGGTTGTCTTTGCCATTTTTCCAACTCTGCTGAATCTCTGCCACATCAAGAGCGTCGATGGTTCTTCTACTTCTTCGTTGTACTCTCTTGCCGACTCCATCATATTTTCCCTTTTCCTTCTCCAACTCTGTAGATATTCTAAAGATACTGGATGAAAAGGGACTATCCTCTGTTTGTCGTATTTCCCCGGAATTATAAAGTTCTGTGTGCGTTCCCGAACATCCTTTTTTTCTATCCACCTCATCTCGCATCGCCGCAGACCAAGATCTCTGCCGAGGTGGTAGATCATCAGATAGTCCTCTCGCATGTTCTCTACGGTTTCCCTCACTTTTTGACACTGGTCTACATCCAACCAGTAAACTTCTCTGTCCTTCACATTTCCTATGTTGAACTTTATCTTTCTCAGCTCCGTATTTCCAGAATATTCTAGAAAGTTTTTCAATATGTTCCAGTACCAACTTTTTCCTTTTGGAGTGAGATCTCACCACATTTTCTAAGGACCGCCGAAAATCCAAGATATTACAATAATTCCGTCGAAAGATCATTACACAATTCTTCTAACAATTTTTCAATATCCTGGTTTTTGTATTCTTTGTATACACCACTGCTTGAAGCTTGGAGTTTAGCGGTATAGACATTCCCTTCGTCATTTATCTCCACAGAACAGATCGTTTCTTCTTTCATTTTTTAACCCCTAACATAACAATTTTCATTATCTTATTTAATTCTTTTCTAATTCTCGATAGATTATATTATGTGGAAGAGGCTTTAACTTACCTTTGCTTGGAGATAAATTCTTGATACTCAGGGCT